>JAOUGB010000701.1 GCA_029857875.1 Desulfobacteraceae bacterium
GGCAATGGAAAAATTATTATTCTCTGCGTCCTCTGTGTCTTGAGCGAAGCCCCGCAGGGGCGGGACAAGCGGGCGGTAAATATAAACTCACATACCTGCATAGCAAAGCTGGGACCTTCAGCTTAGCTGAAGGTTTAATAGATTAATTAACAAGATTATTTGATGAGGCAATTAATTTAGGTGGAAATTACAAACCGTTTTAAGTTTTTCAATGATTTTCACCATCCCTAATGTATCCAATTTACAATACTCCAGAAGCGCTTTACGGATTCTCTCTGTTGCATCGAGATCCTCTAGGTCCCTCATACTAAGCCAAGCATTTGACGCAATTCCACCGTCACTTATCTCCATATCATCATAGCTTAACTCTGGCACCAACGCCGGAAGAACATATTTTATTGAATAGGACCCTTCCATTTCCCAACGATAAACATCTTTGCTTCTGAAGGGAATCATTAGATCCCGAATATTTAAGATGATATTCTCTATCTGGTCGAAGTATTCGGGAAACCACTTTGCCAAGTCATTCAAAACACCAATCTCAAAACTTTTATTATAAACAAGAATACATGCGTTTTCAGGAATTTCTTTTAACAATTTGTCTAAAAGTTCTTTTCTCGGGTCAACATGAGCAGGAGCCAGATACTCATAATGCTGTAACTCTGCATTCTCACTTTCGAGATAATGGAGTGAATACTGAAATGGAACCTGCTGATAAGGCCTCGTCTCATCATACAAAGGAATGGGAACCATAAATGTGGTTTCAAAATCCAGGAAACAAATGGGAAACCACAGGGTATCAAGGAATTCCTTAACCGCTGCCTTATTGGTAATGTTTTTTTTATAAAGTGTTCCTTCCAGTTGAATCCTTTGGCTTTGTGGCAAAATATCTCTGGGGATATCCTCCAGACGGATTATCCCCTTCCTGTAAAGATCAAACTTATTTGGCCCGATTCCCTTTAAACTAAAAACGGAAACTTCGGGTATGTGCTTCCAACAATAACCGAAAAAGTCACAATCATATGGATCAGTACAGTGCTCGCCAATATCGATATTTGGCTCCTGACTTTTTAGCATTTTTCTCATTTTTTCAATTTCATTTTGAATAGACTTCTGCTTCTCAATAACATCATTTGAAAGATCCTGGATTGCGAAGAGTTTATCGACCTCTATTTCACCCTGTCTTACATACTGATTGTTTATGTGAACAAGAAATGCTTTTGAAACTGAAAGGCCGGAACCCTTTAGAACATAGTACTGAATCGTTACATCGTCATAATAAACATCTTTAACACCAGTTGACCCCTTAACTTCATAGATTTCCCATCCATTTTCGGTTTTTCGAAGGATATCAACTTTTACGAAAACATTATCATAACTGAAGGCAGCTTCATATATGACCTTAGCCCCATTTTCAATTTCAATCATTGTTCTCTTAATCTGTTTTGAAAGAGAAATATTATCAAAGGGGATCTCCACACCACCCGGGAAAAGTTTTTGGGCATAGATTCCTACATTAACACCACTTTGAAAAAGAGCTTCTTGCTCTTCGGAAATTTCGTCTTTAAGGTCTGGGTGATATTTATGAAGATAAAGAGATTTATGACATTGAAGTCCTCTGATGAAAAGGGATTTGCTTAGATAAGTGCTGATTTTTTTATTCATTACAGTCATTTTAAATTCCACATTAAGGTTTCAAACATTTTGCATGTTATTGGAGCTGTCTGAAAGTGTCAATTTACAATTTTGAATTTTATTTTTTCAAATTTATGGTGTGTTTAACGTATCCGACATAATAATCAATTGAACGGAGGCAAATTCCTTTACATGAAAATTCCATTTTATTTTCCATATGTCTGCCATTGAAAAATCATCCGTCAAGATTTTTACTCATAATTATGTTATCCTCACCTTCCTCATAAAAATCATTTGGGCGGCTTGCGGGACGACCCTTAAACTATAAGTTTCTACATTAGCAGATATATGATATATTCCTGACATGCCACATAAAGAGTAGATTTGAGGGACGACCCTTAAATTATGTTCTCAACGATCCAATACTTGTG
>JAOUGB010000073.1 GCA_029857875.1 Desulfobacteraceae bacterium
AGTTGAGTGGGAAAGAAGTTGATGATCATCCAACACCTTACAATTCTTAGAACAACGAATAGCCACACATATATGATCGTTTGACCATTTTACGACTCCTTTAATGCGTTCATATATTATAGATAATTCAGAAAAAGTATAATAGCCGCATCAACATTTGACCATATTACGACTCCTCTGGTCCGTTCATATATTATGAGCGATGTCGCAAAACTCCAGGGCATTATTTTAAAAAATCCATATTTATTATTTGACAAAATTTCTGGTACTTTATATTAGAAATGCTTTGGAATCCATGATTCAATAATCAAGGATCGAGGCCGTAACGATGTTTAAGACCATCTATCCTTTAAGCTAAATTCTGGAGGTCTATTAAATGGTTTTCAATGTGCTTCTTTATATTTCCCTCGGTATTTTTATCCTGGGGCTGATCTATAAGGTCTATACCTGGTTTTCCATGAAAATCGGCATTTCAGCCCAAGACTACACGCCGTCTCAGAGATTTTCCGCAGCCATCAAAGGAACTGTCGGAGTTATATTCAGTTCAAAAATATTTCTTCTCATTAAGGCCTTTATTCTGGACGTATTGCTGCAAAAAAGGATTTTGAAAGAAAGTTTTCTGCGCTGGCTGATGCATATGCTCCTGTATGGCGGATTTATGCTCCTTCTTTTGATGCATGCCCTGGAAAAATTCATCTCTGCAAAACTCTTTTCCGATTATTATTCAACCGTCAATCCATTTATGTTTTTAAGAGATCTTTTCGGGTTCATGGTGGTGGTCGGTATCGTTATCGCAATAATCCGGCGGTTCGTACTAAAAGTGCCACGGCTTAAAACCAGCGGTATGGATTTCTATGCCATATTCATTGTGGCGGTGATTATCTTTTCCGGCATCCTTCTAGAAGGCGTTAAAATTACGTCTCACACGGCATTTCAGGGAATGGTGACGGATTTCGCCGGTCTCGATGAAGACAGTGATGCCGAAGAAATCGAAGCCCTTGAAAGTTACTGGGTCGAGAATTTTGACGTTGTTTCTCCGAATGTGCAAGGTCCCTTTGACGAGGATATCCTGGAGCAGGGAATGGAAAGTCACGAGGCCAATTGTGCCGAATGTCATTCTCGTCCGGGATGGGCGTTTACGGGTTATGCGGTTGCCAAAACAATAAAACCGTTTGCTTTGGCGCTGGATAATGTGGATACGGCAAACATCCTGTGGTATATTCATTTTTTGGCATGTTTTATCGGTCTGGCCTATCTGCCCTTTTCCAAGATGTTTCATATCATATCCACACCGGTGAGCCTGCTCGCCAACGCGGTTATGGAAAAGGAAACAGCGGACCCTGCGAATATTGTCACCCGACAGGCCATGGAACTGGATGCCTGCACCCATTGCGGCACCTGCAGCCTGCGGTGCTCCGCCTCGACATCCTTTGATATTCTGGGCAATGAATATATCCTGCCTTCAGAAAAAATAACGTTTTTAAAAGCCCTGGCCAAAGGAAAAGATCTCTCCGAAGATAAATTGCATGCCATTCAGGAAGGTGTTTACCTTTGTACGAACTGTGATCGGTGCACGGTGGTCTGTCCGTCCGGCATTAATCTAAAGGAACTGTGGTTCAACGTAAGAGAGGATTTGTTACAAAGAGGACTGCCGGAACTATTAACGCTGTCTCCGTTTTCCTTTTATCGCGGGTTGAATCGAAACAACATTCCTGCGGATGATTATCGCAAACCCATTGAAGCAGCGAATCGTTCGGTTGCCTGCAATTTTGAGCAGCTGATGGATAAAGCCACGCCGATTTCACTTTCAGACAAAAAAAGAGATGCTTCGAGTCAATTGCCGGGTGCCGATACATTTGTCCATTGTTTTGGATGCCAGACCTGCACCACGGTGTGCCCGGTGGTGATGAACTATGAAAATCCTCAGGAGGTTGTTGGGTTGCTGCCCCATCAAATCATGAACTGTCTCGGATTGGGTCTGACGGAAATGGCGACGGGTCCACAAATGCTCTGGGATTGTTTGACCTGTTATCAATGCCAGGAGCACTGCCCGCAGAATGTGAAGGTGACGGATGTGCTCTACGGCTTAAAAAATCTTTCTATTAAAAATGCATGCATGCCGCCGAAAGAAGATGCTGAACTTTCAGAATCAGCATCCATGCCTTTAGAAGAAGATGTGACAGCTTCGGAAGAATCTGAAGAATCCAAAATGACATAATGAAAAGGATATCATTATGAAATACGCATTATTTTTAGGATGTAACATACCTGCCAGAGTTGTTCAGTATGAAACCGCCGCAAGGGCAGTGATGCGAAAGCTTGGTATTCAACTTGTGGACAGCCGGGATTTTAAATGCTGCGGTTATCCTGTACGCAATTTGGACCGGAAAGCATTTCTTCTCAGTGCATCGGAGAATCTGGCAACAGCTGAAAAAATGGGCTTAAACATCATATCGCTGTGCAAGTGTTGTTTCGGCAGCCTCAAGGAAGCCGAACATTTTTTAAAGGAAGAAGGAGACGTTCAGGAAGAGATCAAACAAGCCCTTGCTCAAAAAGGCCTGCGGTATGAAGGTAAATTTGAGGTCAAGCATTTTCTTTCCGTACTGTATCATGATGTTGGGCTCGATGAGATAAAAAGCCATATTTCCCAATCCTTTAAAGGGCTTAAAATTGCAACTCATTATGGATGCCATGCATTGCGGCCGAGCAAGATCACCCAGTTTGATGATCCGGTTGCTCCCTCTCTATTTGACAAACTGGTAGAGGTGACGGGTGCCGACAGTATCGATTATACCAGCAAACTGGAATGCTGCGGGGCGCCGGTAATGGGTGTGAATGATGATCTTTCCATGAACATCACGGCAAAAAAACTGGCAAACGGGAAGAAAGCCGGCGCTGATTATTTGTGCGCCGCATGTCCTTACTGTCAGCTACAATTTGACCATGTGCAGAATATGATGATGTCTCAAAACGGCAGTGAGGCCCTTGCTTCAATTGTCTATCCACAACTCCTCGGTCTGTGTTTGGGTATTGATGAAGAAACATTGGGGATCCACATGAATCAGCTCGATATTACTGAAATCACATCTTTTTTAAATCAGGAGTAGAAAATGTCAAAAGAAAAAACAGGCGCAGTAATGGTGGTCGGCGGCGGGATTACAGGGATGCAGGCGGCATTGGATCTGGCCAATGCCGGCTATTACGTCTACCTGGTTGAAAAATCCGGGTCCATCGGCGGGATTATGTCGCAACTGGACAAGACCTTCCCAACCAATGATTGTGCCATGTGAATTATCTCGCCCAAACTGGTCGAGGTCGGCCGGCACATCAACATTGAACTGATTACCCTTGCAGATGTGGAAAGCATTTCAGGGGAAGAGGGTAACTTTAAGGTGAAAATCAACAAACGTGCACGAAGTGTCAACATGGATCTATGTACCGGTTGTGGCAGTTGCGTTGAAAACTGCCCGGTTGTCTACCAACCCGTTTCTGCGGATCAAGCACAAGCAACTAGATAAGGATTTTGCAAATGAACGAAGTCAGTCCGTCGAAGACAACACAAGAAAAAGAAATAGAAATCGATTATTTGGAACTTGATAAGATCATTGAGGGAGAATTCGGCAATGATAAAGAAAACCTGATTATGATTCTCCAGGCAATTCAAAGGCACTACAACTACCTGCCTCAAGCGACACTCAAGTATCTTGCTGAAAAAATAAATGTTCCTTACAGCCGGATATATGGTGTCGGTACGTTTTATGCCACGTTCAGTCTTGAACCCAAAGGTCGAAACATCATTTCCATCTGTTTGGGAACTGCCTGCCACGTTAGAGGCGGTGAAAGGGTGCGTGAAAGAATTGAGGACACGCTGAACTTAAATGGCAAGAAAACGACGGAGGACATGCGTTTTACCCTTGAAGGCGTTCGTTGTATCGGTTGCTGCAGCCTGGGGCCGGTCATCAAGGTTAACGAAGACGTCCACGGCCGTATCGGTGCAGATGAAGTTAAAAAGGTCTTGGAAAAATATGAATAATACGTCAAATATGAGATAAAAGCATGAAAATCGAATCAACAGCAGATTTAGAAAAGATCAGACAAGAGTACAGCAATAAGCTTTACTATCCCGATAGCACGAAGGTTCTCTTTGGAATGGCTTCCTGCGGTATTGCTGCGGGTGCCAAGACAGCCTTTGAAAAAGCAAAGCAGGAATTTCCCCAAGGAAATGGTATCCAGATCAGCCAGACGGGTTGTCTGGGTTTTTGTGAAGCAGAACCTCTGATTGAAATCGTTCAAACCGGCAAACCGAGAGTTATCTATCAAAACATTACCGAAGAAAAAATTGTCGATGTTATTCACAGCTATCTTGAAAACGATTTTAAAAAGACCAAATGGATACTCGGGCAGGTACGTGATCCCCGAAGCTTAATGGAAGACCAGGTGGAAAATCCCATCAGCAAGGTCGATCCCATAGAGAAGATTCCGTTTCTGGAAGATACGCCTTTTTATCATAACCAGGTAAAAATCGCCCTGCGCAACTGCGGCTATATTGATCCCGATTGCATTGAGGAGTATATCGCCCGGGGGGGATATTTTGCCTTTTTCCGCGCGCTTTACGATCATAAGCCCCAAGAGGTTATCCAAATCATAAAAGATTCGGGCTTGAGAGGCCGCGGCGGCGGCGGATTTTCAGCAGGGGTTAAATGGGCGACGTGCGCCAGACATCACGGCGAAAGATATATCATTTGCAATGCCGATGAAGGCGACCCGGGGGCCTACATGGACCGAAGTATTCTGGAAGGAGATCCCCACAGCGTCCTGGAGGGGATGTTGATTGCAGCCGTTGCCATCGGTTCCAGTCATGGCTTTGTGTATGTTCGCAATGAATATCCGCTGGCCGTAAAACGCCTGGTAACTGCCATTAAGCAGGCTGAAAAATTCGGCCTGATCGGTGAGAATATTGCCGGCACTGATTTTAGTTTTAATATAAAAATTTCCACCGGTGCGGGTGCTTTTGTCTGTGGAGAATCTACTGCCCTGATGGCTTCTCTTGAAGGCCAGGTGGGAAGACCCAGAGCCAAATATGTTCACACCGTTGAAAAAGGTTTCAGGAACAATCCGTCAAACCTGAACAATGTGGAGACATATGCCAATGTTCCGGCTATCATCTCTAAGGGGGCTGATTGGTATGCCGGCATGGGGACCGAAGGCAGCAAAGGTACCAAGGTTTTCAGTCTTGTCGGCAAGATAACAAATACCGGTTTGGTGGAAGTCGCCATGGGAACGACATTGCGGAATATTATTTATGATATCGGCGGCGGTGTTCTAAAAAAGAAAAAATTTAAAGCCGTTCAAACCGGAGGTCCTTCCGGTGGATGTATTCCTGAAAAATACTTGGATTTGGGCGTCGATTTTGATGAACTGACAAAAATTGGCTCCATCATGGGCTCCGGCGGCATGATCGTCATGGACCAGGACACCTGCATGGTGGATGTGGCCCGTTATTTTCTTGATTTTCTGAAAGAGGAGTCCTGCGGTCAATGTAATCCCTGCCGGGAGGGGATTAAACGAATGCTGCAAATTTTGACCCGCATTTGTGAAGGACACGGAGCAGAGGGCGACGTTGAACTCCTTGAAGAATTGGGCGATATGGTCGCCAAGGCTTCCCTGTGCGGGTTAGGGACTTCGGCTCCCAATCCGGTGTTGACGACCATTAATTATTTCCGTGACGAGTACGACGCCCATATCAAAGACAAGAAATGCCCGGCCGGCGTCTGCAAAAATCTTTTCTATTACGAAATCGATGAAGAAGCGTGTACCGGTTGCCGCCTGTGTGCCCTAAAATGCCCCCAGGAGGCGATCACCGGCGAGAAAAAAGAGCCGCATAAGCTGGACCAGGATAAATGCATCAAATGCAGCATCTGTTATGAAGCCTGTAAGTTTAATGCCGTTGTTATTAAGTAGCTGCGTTTACAAAATAAAACAGGACACAAGAAGGTTAACCCAATGATCAGTTTCACACTCAACGGAAAAACAGTCCAGGGAAAAGAAGGGGAATATCTCCTTAAAGTTGCTGAAGAACATGGAATTGAAATCCCGACCCTTTGCCATCACAAAGCGCTCGAACCGGCCGGCATGTGCCGTCTCTGTATAGTGGAAATGCATTACGGTGGACGTGTTCGATACGTCACCGCATGCAACTACCCCATCTGGGAAGGCATGGAAATAAAAACCGATACCGAGGGGATTCACCAGATTCGCAAACTTATTGTTGAGTTGCTGTATGCTCGATGTCCGGACGTAGAAATTCTTAAAAAACTTGCTGAGAAATACGACATCAAGGAACCTCGTTTTAGTAAAGAAGACGACACCTGTATCCTTTGCGGACTATGTACCCGCATATGCGAGCGGATGGGAAACAGCGCCATCGGTCTGACCGGCCGTGGGACGGACATGAAAGTCGACACGCCCTTTCACATCCAAACAGAAGTATGCCTGTCCTGTGGCGCCTGTGCATCTGTTTGCCCCACCGGACATATCAATTATGAAAAAATTCGGGCCAACATTTCTGAGAGCGAAATAGTACCGATTCCTTCCGAGTACGAAATGGGACTAAAAGGGCGCAAAGCGGTTTATGTGCCTTACGCCCAGGCGGTTCCCAATACACCTGTTATCGATCGTACCAAATGTGTGCACTTTAAAACCGGCGGATGCCAGATATGTGCCGAGTTTTGCGGGGTGAATGCCATTGATTATTCTCAGCAGGACGAGAGCATAGAGGTAGAAGTCGGTTCGATCATATTGGCACCGGGAGCGGACGTGTATGATCCCGGACTGCACGACACCTACAATTACGCGAACCATCCCAATGTGGTGACGTCCATGGAATTCGAGCGGATTCTATCGGCATCGGGTCCGTACGGGGGTCACTTGATACGGCCGTCGGATCATGTGGAGCCCAAAAAGATTGCCTGGTTGCAGTGTGTCGGTTCCAGGGATGTGCACCTGGGGGCCCACGGTTACTGTTCGGGTGTGTGCTGTACCTACGCCATCAAGGAGGCCATGCTGGCCAAGGAGCACAGCAGCAACGGATTGGACGCGGCGGTGTTTTACATCGATATGCGCACGTTCGGGAAAGACTTTGAGCAGTATTACAACCGGGCCAGAGAGGAGTCGGGGGTTCGGTTCGTCAAGTCGAAGATCACCAATATCGAATCCAACCCAGAGACGGACATGCAGGTGATCCGGTATGTTGACGAGGCCGGCCGTCGTTTGGAAGAGGAATTTGATATGGTGGTGCTGTCCGTGGGGTTGAGCGCTTCTATGAAGACGGCGGAGCAGGCCAAAAAGTGGGGCATCGATCTTGATCATTACAATTTTGCCAAAACCAATAGTTTTGACCCGGTACAGACGTCCCGGCCCGGAATATATGTCTGCGGTATTTTCCAGGGACCCAAGGACATCCCGTCATCGGTGATCGATTCCAGCGCGGCGGCAGGGGTTGCCGGAAGCAGTCTGGCTGATGTTCGATGGACCCTGACCAAGACCCGGGAGATACCCGAAGAAGTGGATGTTCGGGGTGAGCCGCCCCGGGTCGGTGTGTTTGTGTGCCGGTGCGGGACGAATATAGCAGGGACCGTTGATGTACCGGAAGTGGTGGAGTTTTCAAAAGATCTCCCGGGTGTAGTTTATGTGGAAGAGAACATGTTCAGCTGCTCCCAGGACACCCAGGACAAGATGACCGAGATCATCAAGGAGCATCGATTGAACCGGGTGGTGGTGGCGGCATGTACGCCCAAAACCCACGAGCCTTTGTTTCAGGAGACGCTGATCAACGCAGGGATCAACAAATACCTGTTCGAGATGGGAAACATCCGGAACCAGTGTTCCTGGGTTCATAAAGACGACCCGGACCGGGCCACAAAGAAATCGAAAGATATTGTGAGAATGGCGGTGGCCAAGGCAAGACTATTGGAGCCGTTGGCGGAGTCGACCATGGGGGTCACCCAGTCGGTTCTGGTGATCGGGGGCGGGGTTGCCGGCATGGCGGCGGCCCGGAACATGTCGGAGCAGGGGTATCATACCTATCTGATCGAAAAAGCGGATGCTTTGGGCGGTCAGGCCCGTCACCTTCACGAAACCTGGCGGGGTGAGGACATCCAGGGATATTTGACCCAACTCACGGATGCGGTTCAGTCCGACGATAACATCGAGGTGTTTGTAAATGCCCGGATCAGCCATGTGGACGGGTTTGTGGGGAATTTCAAGACCACCATCAGCCAAAACGGTGAAAGCAGGGTTCTGGAGCACGGGGTGACCATCATTGCTTCCGGGGCATCGGAGCTCAAGCCGGACGGATATTTATACGGCCAGGATTCGCGAGTGGTCACGGGTCTTGAGCTTCAGCAGCGGTTTATCGACAAGGACCCGTCGCTGGGTCAAGCCGACACGGCGGTATTTATCCAGTGCGTGGGGTCCCGGATA
>JAOUGB010000702.1 GCA_029857875.1 Desulfobacteraceae bacterium
AATATAAAAGTTAAAAGTGTCTAAAGTGATCTAAAGTGCCTAAAGTTATGGTGTCGCTTCGCTCCAATGTTTTTATAAAAATGACAGAATTCCTTAACTTTAGCTCACTTCAAACTTTAGTTCACTTCAAACTCTTGCTGTGATTCTTCAGGCAGAGCCAAAAAACTCTGACTTGGCCCAAAGGACCGGGTTTTTCAGGACAAAATAGACGAACGACCATTGAACGCAAGTATCCTAATGTGTCCGTGAGCTAATTTTTAGCACGGACACATTTTTTTTAAAAACTTGCCATAAACAGCAAAACAATTATACTCAAAAGCAAAAAGACACCGTTTCCCTCGTGATGAGAGCACTTTTAAAAAAAAGACACGCGAAAAAATATTTTTACTTGCCAATAAATTTGTTTTTCGATAAAAGACTAGATTTATCAAATATCAAAATAACCATCGGAAATCTTAAAGAGGGGTTGATGGAAAAAAAGGGGGTAGAAAAATTTGAAGGATATTGAGGTCAAGGTTTTCGATAATGACCTTGAAAAGGCGATGCGCATTCTGAAAAAAAAGGTTCAGAATGACGGCCTTTTTAAACGATTAAAGATGAAAAAAGCCTATGAAAAGCCGAGTGAATATCGACGTCGCAAACAGCGTGAAGCCTTGAGAAGACAAAGAATAGCGGCTTCCAGAAATAGATACCGAAAAAAATAACGGTTAACCCTTAAAAAGATTTTAAAACCCGGCAAATGATTTCATTTTGCCGGGTTTTTTCTGTAAAAATGCCAACAAAAGAGTCTTACAACAGTTGCCTAAAAACACTATACAGCCTTAGAAGATATGGCATTATTCTGGGCCTGGACGTCATAGGAAATATTCTCAAAGGCGTGGGAAGTCCCCAGAATAGTTTCAACACGATTCATGTGGCCGGAACCAACGGAAAAGGATCCATCGCTTCCGCTCTATCCACAATTCTTCACAAAGCAGGATATAAGGTCGGTCTTTATACTTCCCCTCATCTGGTCAGATTTAATGAAAGGATTTGCATAAACACTCACCCTGTTTCTGATGAAAACGTAGTTGACGCTTATAAGGCTGTAAAAAACGCAGACCACGGCTCTCGAGAACCCACTTTTTTTGAGTTTACAACTGCAATGGCGTTTTATGAATTCGGCCGACACAATGTTGACTGGGCTGTCGTTGAAACCGGCATGGGGGGGCGGCTCGACGCAACCAACATTATAACACCCGCTCTGACCATCATCACCAATATATCCCTTGAACATAAACTATATCTGGGCAACACCATCTCTGAGATCACCCGTGAAAAAGGGGGCATTATCAAGAAAAGAACTCCTGTTGTCACCGGTGTCACTCAAAAAAATGCCATTTCAGTGTTAACATCCATAGCCAAATCACAGTCAGCGCCTTTCTATCGTTTTGGGGATGCTTTTCGAATTCGACGTAACAGAAACACAACATTTAATTATTTTGGGATCGATCATGTATGGCGACACGTCCAAACCGGATTAATCGGCAAACATCAGATCAATAATGCAGCACTGGTTCTTGCTGCATGTGAACTGCTAATCAAAAACAATCTCAACCTTACATTAAAAAACATCAAGGATGGATTGGAACAAAACAGATGGCCGGGACGGCTGGAAATTGTCTCTACATCGCCTCTGATATTGCTTGACGGTGCTCATAATTTCATTGCCGCCCGTCATCTGGCAAGATATCTTTCAGAGAATCTCTCTGATCGCAACATAACGTTGCTCATCGGCATATTGGATGATAAGCCGTATAAAGCCATACTAAAAGACCTTCTCCCCCTTTGCCGGAAAGTCATATTAACCCGCCCCAAAATTGATCGGGCTCTAGCACCGGAAAAACTTTACCCTATCGCCCAAAAGATAATTTCAAACGTTCATGTCATTCCAGATGTCGACAAAGCCATAATATATGCCATTGAAAACGCTTCTCCAAAAGATGCCATCTGCATTGCAGGATCTCTTTACGTGGTCGGCGAAGCCAAAGAATTTTTTGAAAAACGAACCGATCTGTTAGGT
>JAOUGB010000703.1 GCA_029857875.1 Desulfobacteraceae bacterium
TTGATGCGACTCACTAGTTCATCGTAGCGGCTTTCTTTACCGGTCAGTGCTGCCATCGATTGAATACCAAGCCGGTATGGATAGTATCCGGCCGAAATAAAAGAATTAAGCATTTTATCATGGCATTCAATTGCCTTCTCATCTTCACCGGAAACATCACGATCAAATACAATCGACGGAAACATATAAGCCGCCCGTTCCGATGGAAAAATAAATGCTACCTGAGGCTCAAAACCAAACTCTTCAGCGGTTTTTTGTGCAATATTTATGGCACGAGACAAATGATTGCTCATGAAAGGCACCACCGGACAGAGCCAAATAATACCGCATCTGTCTATATCCGGATTCATGGTACGGGGTAAGGATATTTTTTTTCGCCAATATGTGCTGCGGGTGCTTTTTTCCGTGGGAAATCCTAAAAATACCGATTGATCATAAAGTGCTTTAATTGTATCTTTAAGACTACTTCCGTTCAGCCACCTAAATGGCTTGTCCAGCCATTTCATAACCCGTGCTTTGGTTCCATTTATGAAAAAGATCCTGTCCGTATAGGGTCCCAGCATCTTTTTTATAATTTTTCGATCAGCCCTGGCGTGCTGTCTGCTGGGACTATATATACCCCCGACGCCGACCCATTCACTCTTTCCCCATGGCGATTTGATTTGCTTTATTTTCTCAAGTGGCAGCGGCGTTTGGTCGTTTGTGATTTCCCAAGGGTACTGGCGATCTGATGCAATCATTTTATAGACGTTCCACACCGCGACACTATTTGCTTTAACTACTCCTTGTGCTTGAAGCTGGTTAAGATTATCGATGACCAGATTCAACTGGGACATATTTCTCACTGTGAACACCAGGGACTGAAAGCAAACAGGACGTGCTTGGAGCCAAAATGACATCTGAGTTACAATGCCAAAATTAGATTGAGAAAAAAGTCCATCGAGATGAGGTCCAATGCCCCATCGTGTAAGCTTTCCCACCTTGGTTCCTGGAAACCTTGAAAATCCGGTCTGTATACAGTCCCCACTTGGCAAGACGACCTCCATGTCGCAGCAATGTGAAAAACGATCACCCAGAGGGCCGATGCCATCGCCTCGTTCCATGGCGTTCCCAATGAGGCTTGCATCTGGCGAACCTCCGGTCACAGCAATAAAATGCCTAGAATTTCGTTCCTGTAAGAATCTAGCCGCTTGCATGAATGTGACACCTGGTTCAACAGTAATATATGCGAGTTCAGCATCATAGTCCACAATTCGGGTCATCCTGCTGAGATCAAAAAGTACACAGTTGTCTTGAACAGGCACACGGGAGCCCAGCCCCCAGTTCTTGCCCTGGCTGATGGGATAAATGGGTATCTTATATCTGGTGGCAATGCGAACACATTGCTGAACCTGAGACTTGCTTTTGGGATAAATAATAGCTGGAATCTTTTGTACTGTTTTAAAGGTTGCTGTTTCTGCTTCAACAACTGTTTCATTTTGCGTAGCAACATTTTCTGGACCGAGGTAATCAGACCAAGCATCAATCGCCTTTTGATAAAAGTTCATAATGTCCTTTCCCAGAAAAGAGGAGTTAGATCTTTTGTTGCCGTAGTGAATAGCTTTTTTATTGTTTATCGGAATTTGCAGCTAAATCTTTAGAAATACTTAATAGATAGGAATTGTTTTTCGGCATCAAGCTCCGCAAAGGACCATCTTTGCCCAATCTTGGAAGACATCATGTAAGAGTTGAAGTTCATGTCCTTAATCTGTAAGGGGGATGCATCAACCATTCGAGCGTTTCGTTTTTCTCGGAGACACAAGACACGTTGAGAATCGAAAAATTCCGCCAAACGAGACAGAGGCGCCCTGTGGTGGTATCTTGCAAATACCTACGTTCACTCGCAGTTGTGATACGGCAATATGATATCACAAAAATTATACCTTGCTTTTTTCTTGGAATATCTAATAAGTGTTTTATCCATAGTCCCGCAGGAGATTAGCCAAAGATAATAGTTTTTTGGCTCTATTGGCAACAGGATTTTAAGTGTGGATTTATCGATGCGGGATTATTGATAAAAC
>JAOUGB010000704.1 GCA_029857875.1 Desulfobacteraceae bacterium
TGGTCCTTACCGCGACCGGCGACACATTCAAATATTGGAACTTTCAGACCGGCAGGGAAGTCCGTTCATTTCAAGGAGAAAGTTATGGCCCTGTTTTTATCACCCCTGACGGCAAGGGTCTTTTTTTCCGCCACCAGCCGCCAGACTGCTGTGCTACAGGATGGAGAGACCGGCAAAGTTATAAAGGAATTCGATAAAATCGATTCATATAAGCCGGTCGTTGCCCTTTCTCCGGACGGTAGATACGGTCTGTGGTTCCGAGAGCGGGAAGCCTTCGTCTGGGATCTAAAGTCAGGAGAAAAGATTCATACCCTGAAGGTTCATGATGATCTGGTGACCAGTGTGGCCTTTTCGCCGGACAGTCGTTTTGCCCTGACAGGTCAAGAGTCAGGGAGGCTCAAGTTATGGGAGGTAGCCAGCGGCCACCATATTCGCACCTTTCCCACCAAAGACAAGGGACACGCCGGCGGTACGGCACGGGCACTGGCCTTTTCATCCGACGGACAGTATGTCCTTTGCGGGACCCTGGATGCAAAGGTCAGGCTCTGGGAGGTCAGCACCGGCAAACTGATTCGGGTCATGGAAGGAAAAACCGAGTGGCTGAATGTTGTTGCTCTTTCTCCGGACGGAACCCGGGCTCTTGCAGGGGGGCCTGACATGACGGTTAAAATGTGGGATTGTGCAACGGGCGCTATTCTTGCCACATTTACGGGCCACTCCAGTGATGTCTATACCCTGGCCTTTTCTGCCGACGGCCGCTACGCCCTTTCCGGAGGTGCGGACGGAGTGACAAAGCTCTACGATATCGAGAGAAAAAAAGAGATTGCCAGCCGGGTGCACATCGGTGAGAGGGATTGGGTTGTGTATACCCCGGACGGCCGTTTTGATGGCACGCCGGAGGGAATTCGCAGGGTCCATTTTGTTCAGGGCTTGGAAACGTATCCTCTTGAGGCCTTTTATGAAAAATTCTACACGCCCAATCTCTGGGTCCGCATATTCGATGAAAAGCCATTCCAGGCAACCGAGGTTCACATTGCCCGGGAAATAACCACACCGCCTCTAGTACAGATTATTTCACCCGGATCAGGAGCGGTGCTGGACGCGGAAAGAGCGTCTCTCGAAGTCGCAATAGAAGATCAGGGAGGTGGAATCGACGAAATTCGCCTCTACCAGAACGGCAAGCTGGTGTCGGATTTGACCCGCGGTATACGGATCAAGGAAACGACCGGACACCAAACAACCCATCGCTTCGATATTCTTCTCATCCCCGGCAAGAACGAATTTAGTGTCGTTGCCCTCAACACAAACAGGACCGAATCGAAGCCGGCGGTTGTTACTGTGGATTTTAAGCGACGTTCTGTTTCTTCTGCCAGCTTATATATTCTTGCCATTGGCATTAACAAATACAAGAACGCCGTATACAATCTCAACTTCGGGCGGCCTGACGCAGAGGCATTCACCAGGGCCCTTGAAAACCAGGGACGCGGTATTTTTACACAGATCGTCAAGCGGGAAATCTATGATGAGAGGGCCATAAAGCCGGTCATTGAACAGGAAATGAAAAATTTCATTGATACGGCCGGTCCGGAAGACGTCTTCGCCTTCTTTTACGCGGGCCATGGCGTTATGAGTCTGGACGGGGCCAAAGAAGGCTCGGATTTTTACCTGGTCACTCACGATGTGACCCAGCTGTACGGCAAAAGTGAATTGCTTGAAAGCAAAGGCATCTCTGCGCGTCAACTGAAAGAATGGCTCAAACAAATCCCGGCCCAGAAACAAGTGATCATTTTAGATGCCTGTCAAGCAGGGGGTGCGGTGGAAACCTTCGCCTTAAGGGGAGCGGCCGAACAGAAAGCCATTGCGCAACTGGCACGGAGCACAGGCACCGTTATCCTTGCATCGAGCGGATCGGAACAATTTGCATCCGAGTTGCCGAAGCTGGGACACGGCCTCTTTACTTACGCGCTTCTGCAAGCCATTGCAGGTCATGCGGACGGCGGTGAACCACCGGATGGCAAAATCACGATCAAGGAAATAGAGGCCTATATCAGTGACCG
>JAOUGB010000705.1 GCA_029857875.1 Desulfobacteraceae bacterium
TAGAGAATATTCCTTTAACATAATAGATTCATTTTAATATCTGACTTATTTTATGGAGATTTATCCTATAGGCGTAATAATAACTGAGGTTTCGACATCGGAAAGAAAATATAGATTCTTTGCCTGCTAAGGACCGGAAAGCAAAAGAGGGCTGATTGTTTATTGGAGTTGACCAAAGCAATGTGTGATCTGAAAACCAGTAGCCTTACATCCCAGATTGAGCAATAAGGGGCGGACAAGCCCGCCGAAGGCGCATAAACTTTTGTAGTTAAAGGATCGTAAAGAAAGAACAGAATTGAAGCCTCTCCTCCCTAAAGGGGGGAGGTTTTGCCTTACGGAAGCGCTTCGCGACCGGATAGGGGTTTTGGTTAATTTAATTTATCTCCCTTCACCCCGCCCTAAAGGACTTGGCTCGCAGGGAGCTATCCGGGCTTTTATTCATTTTGGCTGCCTAATGTTACAAAAAAAGTGTAATTATCGAATACTTCTTCCCTGCCGGGTCGGTTTGAAAATAATTCACTGTAAAAATTTTCCAGCTGCCGTACAATCCGATTAAGATTTTCGATGCTTATCAATTGCGCAATATCTTTTATCGAATCCATGTTCTCCGGGGGGTGATCTTCAAGAATTTCATATGCGTCTTCAAATTCATCTGCCGCAATCTGTGAAGTCAAAATGATGTAATCATCCACCTGCCGTTTCGAACCTTTCAGTTCCGGTCTTGTAAGGAGAGATTCTTTCATGATCTTTCCAATCAAAAACATGATGTCCTTTACTTCTTGGGCTTTAAAGCCATCAATATAGCGTTTGAAAGCAATTTCTCTTGCATAGATAGGTATGATGGACCTGTCCCTGCTTCTAACTGAAGCGGCAACCAATTGAAAGTTTAAGGTAATATACCATTTAAGAAGTTCAGGATACATCTTCCGATAATTTGGGAAACGGTGTTCATTTTCCGGCTTTATCACTTCTTCTATGATTTTATCGACCAATGATTCGCACAACACACTGAAAATATTGTAAATCTCAGTACTTTTTCTGAATGCAACTTTCTTAATAAGGACTTCGTTACGAAATGTCCAATTGTTTGGATGACTGTTCATTTTTTCAGTCAAAAACAATAGCCGCCTCAATATATGATAACGTGGTGTCGGTTTCCACTTCAAAGCATTATATGTGGCGGAAGCATCTACATCCAACTTTTTGTCGATATACCTTACCATCCACGGTTGCTCTAATGTTTTTTTCCCATTAAGCCAACCCAAGAACGAAACGACAATCAAACCCAGAGCCGCTAAGGGTTTAGGCATAAGAAAGGGCTTAATATCACCACCAAAATAGTATCTTGTAGCAGTTTTAAAAAGCTCGTTATGAGATACACTCCCCTGAGGACTTGCGTTATATACTCCCATAAGTGGCAGAGTGTCGCTGAGTTCGATAATTGTGAGAAAGAGTTTAATAACGTCCTTGATATGGATATAAGGTATGGCTGATTCTCCACGGCCGGTCAGAATTTTTGACATGAACTTCTTTCCTGACAGCCAGTAATTCAAAAGCATATATAACATGGGATATTCACACCAGTCACTGTATACGGCTGCAAGCCGGACAATTGAGTATGGAATTGTTTTCGAATATTCGGTAATAATAGCTTCTTCTTTTCTTTTGCACCGTGCATAAGGAAAATCAGCATCAACTGGTCTTTTTTCAGTTATCACATTGTTATGGGAAGAAAATTTACAGGCAGCCACCGAGCTGGAATAAATAAAACGCTTAATTCCTAGCAACTTTGACATGTCGAGAATATGGCGGGTGCCGACCACATTAATCTTCTCATATGCAGGATTTTCTTTCATGGTGAAGTCATAATATCCTGCCAGGTGCAAAACATAATCCGCCCCTCCATGATCTTTGATATAGCTAACAGCATTCAGTAGATTTTTTTGGTTTGTGATGTCCAACTGAAGCCAATGTATATTCTTATGATACGATATACCCGCCTCTTTTTGGCTGCGGCGTGCAATGCAAAACAGGCGAAATTTTCCAGATACGGAGA
>JAOUGB010000706.1 GCA_029857875.1 Desulfobacteraceae bacterium
TATCTTACGCCCGTAAACAATGAAGCATTCATACAAGAATATGCGTTACCGATATCCGCTATTTATCTTGAATCTTGCGGTCGGTTGCAAAACTTGTGATATCAAACTGTTAAAATCCTAATTCAAACATACATCACCGGAACATCAAACTGAGTTCTTATTTTTCTTGAAGTCTCAATCCCGTCAATCTTTGCATACAAATTTAGATCCATCACAACAACATCAGGGCGTGTTTCCTCAATTTTTGAAAAGAGTCTTGCATTTGAGTACACATAAAATTCAATCTTACAGCAATCACAGATAAACCTGCATCTGATATTTTCATCAGGCCCCACATCAAGGAACATGGCCTTTAATCCCGGCATGGTGTTATTCCCTTCATCCATGATGTTTACCAATTTCTATTCCAAATTCCATGCCAGAATGTTTAAAGGTGGATTCAGAGTTGCTATGAACCTTTGATTTCGGCAAGTTAGGATTATTATCAAATGGTAGGCATAAGTCAGGATGAATTGATCTGCATGTTTTACTGTGCAAGGATGCACAATTTTTTGTGCATTGTGAGACCATCATCGGAGGTTGTTATCTTAAAGGTTTGAACCTGTTGAAACATTCTGTGCACATTGACATTCACCCTATAATCTTATATGTTTTTGATATGTTTAATATTTAAATATAGTTCATTAAGAGGATTCTATGAATAAGCTGGATCTTGTAAAGGCATCCTGTAGGAGGAAATATGTTATCAGGAATAAAAGTATATAAAGTTAAAGATTTTATTCGTAAAACGCAGACCGGAAATATTGATCTCAACAGATCAAAACAGATTGTCAGAGAGCTTGCTGATGCTGCTGGTTCTCGTACTGATCACAATATACTAGTTGATCTAAGAGAAACTACTGTCTCTGCTGCTGCAAGCATAGAAGATATAATGAAAGTCGCTTTTGAGTTTGGAAGCTATGTTTCCCCTTTCAAAAATAAGATAGCCAACATTGTACCTGATGATCCAGAACGTCTGATAATAGCCAATCGTTTTAAAGCTTGTATGGATATTCAGGGATTTGAATATGAAATTTTCACCGATTACGAAAGTGCAATTGAGTGGCTTTCTCAGACAGAAGATTTGGAGGAATGAGGGTATAGGGAATGGGAAGGAGGCACGGAAGGAGGGTCGGACCACAGCAACATATTGAGATAATGTATAAAACGCTCATATTTTGCGTTAGATAAGGCCTTAAATGGCCATTTTTGGGGCTAAAAACATACTTTTAAGAGAAAAGGCTAAGATTTTTTTTGAAATACTATTTAGCTAAAAGGTCTTTTTGAGGGTAAAAAAGAATCGTTTAAGGAGTAATGATCAATGAACAGTTAGGGCGTCTTTTCAATATAAGTTACTCCGCTTTCAAACTGAAGCAGAAACCGGATAAAATAGGCGACATTCTTTGCTGCGAAATGGATACCTGTCCGCCGGGCAAATCCACGATCTGCCGTAAAAACCGGTCCTCCTGCAATTATTTTTGTTTTTGACGGGAGGTTTCTGCTTATCATTAAAATGTTTTCCTCTGAATCAAACTGGAGTACGGTTAATCCTAATAAATCAGGTTTGTTTTTTTTACATGCGGTTATGATTTTTTCAGGCGTCACAAGTAGTCCGAGTTCAATGATTTCAAGACCAGCTGCTTCAGAAAACATCCGGATAACTTCGAGTCCATGGCCCAGGCCATCGTCAAGGGTTGCAGTCATCATCAACGGAGGTATGTCCCACAACCCCGAACCACCTGTTTTCACTTTCCATTTACGCAAATCTCCGGCTGCTTTTTCAAGCCCTGACCTGGAAGGCAACCCTTTTGATTGCCATTTTCTTGACAGTCCCTCCAGTTTTTCCCGTAACTGTTTTCTGTAATCAGAAATCTAATTCACCCTTTGGCTATGTTAAAAATTTGAAATATATAATATGGTAATGAAACATTGTCAAAGTTGAAGACCATTCAACATCCATCGCCTAATAAAATTAAGGTTGTTTTGGAGATGAAGAAAGCGAGCAAAAATTATTAC
>JAOUGB010000074.1 GCA_029857875.1 Desulfobacteraceae bacterium
TTGTTGCTGATATAGTTGCTGATATAAATTAACTGAAGTTTGACATTCATAAAAATAGAAATCGTTTGGGTTGAAATGACACCTTCAAATTCAAAAAAAATAGAAAGGCTTGAGCCGGTTGCAGAGCGGCTGCGGGAAAATACCGAAAATCTGATTTCCGATTTTATAAAAAGAAAATCGCCGGACTTTATAAGGCGACACGCACAAGTGCTGGACGACTATTTTTTTGAAAGTTTCGAAAGCTCTCGTGTAGGACCCAAAATGGGGATGGAAAAGAATCCATATGCGATCATTGCACTTGGGGGTTATGGACGAAAAGAGCAGTTCATTCATTCGGATGTGGATCTTTTGTTTCTTTTTGAGAAGTATGTTCCCGACAAGGCCGAGCATCTTATCCAGGAATTTGTCTACCCCTTGTGGGACATCGGTTTTGAAGTGGGTCATGCCACACGATCTCTTAAAGAATGTGTAAAATTAGCTATTGATGACATTGAGGTTTTGACGTCCCTTCTTGACGCACGTTTCGTATGCGGGATGTCGCTGTTGTATTCATCCTTGATGGAGCATCTTCGCAAACGGTTTAAAGAGAAGCATTCAACTAAAGTCATAAAAAAACTGATCGATATCAGCCAAAGCAGGCATGAATGTTTCGGAGATTCGTCGTATCTGCTCGAACCCAATCTCAAGGAAGGCCAGGGTGGATTGAGAGATTATCACACCATGCTCTGGATTGCCAGGCTGAAATCGAATCTCAAACAATTCAGAGACCTCGAGTATTATGGTTTTTTGTCCCATGATGAATTTCAGGCCATGAGGCAGGCGCTTGAGTTTATAGGTAACGTGAGAAACTGTCTGCATCATTTGTCCGGCAGAAAATGTGATCAGCTCTATTTTGAATACCAGATCAAAATGGCTGATGCCCTGAAGTTTGGCAAAAAAAACGGACAGCAGCCGGTGGAACGATTTTTGAGTAAGCTTCATAGCCAAATGGAATTTTTAAAGCAGCAGCATCTGATGTTTTTATACGAGTTGGGGTTGTTTAAAAATATTAAACGTTCGAGAAAGGTCCTAAAACACACCCTCATTAAGGGACTCGAAATTACGGAAAATGGGATGATCAGCTTTGTTTCTTCCGAAGACATCCTGCGCGATCCGAACCTTTTGATAAAGATATTTGAAGAAAGCGCGACTCTGAATATTCCATTAAGTTCAGAGGCCAAAAGGCTGGTCAGGGAATTTTCCTTTCTTGTTGACGAAGAATTTTCTTCCTCGGTGTTAAATCTTGAATCATTTGAACGGATTTTAGCTAAACCATCATCGACATTTAATGTGCTCAACGAAATGCTAAATACCGCTTTTTTAATTCGATTTATTCCGGAATTTAAAGAAATCTCCGATAGAATTCAATATGATGAGTATCACCTTTATCCGGTTGATCGACATTTGCTTAGGACCGTTCAGAATATAAAAAGATTCGGCACATCCGAAGGAATTTCAGAATATCCCTTATGCAGTGACATTTATAACAGGCTAAAAAAACGTAATCTTTTGTTGTGGGCGGCGCTATTGCACGACATCGGTAAAGGTGAGACCGGTGTAAGTCATTCCATCAGCGGTGCCGAGATTGCTACATCGATACTGCTTAAGAAAGGCTACCCCACCGAGGATATAGAAACGGTCTCTTTTTTGATAAAAGAGCACTTATTATTGATTAAGACCGCCACTCGAAGAGATCTCAATGACGAAGAGACAGCCATCTCGTGTGCAAGAAAGATAAAAGATATAGATCGTTTAAAAATGCTTTATTTGTTGACTGTGGCCGATTCCATGGCCACCGGTCCAAAAGCCTGGAGTGACTGGACCGCTACACTGTTAAGAGATCTTTTCTTTAAAGTCTCAAATGTCCTTGAAAAGGGGGAACTTGCAACCAGAGAGGCTGTTGAAGCTGTTGAGAAGAAAAAAGCCGGAGTCTTAGGGGCCGCAATAAATCACTATGCCGAGAATGATATGGAGACACTTTTCAATTTTATGTCTCCTCGATACCTTCTTTATACGCCGTCTGACAGTATCATGGAACATATCGAACTGTACAAAAACATGGGAACAGCCGACTTTATCTGGAACGTTACAAAAACTACGGATTCCAATACCCGAACGGTTACCATTTGCGCACAGGATCGTCCCGGTCTTTTTTCAAAGATTGCGGGGACATTTACGTTGAACGGGCTGGACATACTCGATGCGCAGATCTTCACATGGCGGAATAATATTGCCCTTGATATTTTTGAAGTCAACCCGCCGTTGGATCAGATTTTTGAAAAGGAAAGATGGCAACAGGCTGAAACCCATCTCAAATCTGCGCTGTCCGGCAATCTGGATCTAAAGACGGCGCTGGAAGAAAAAATAACGGTCTACCGACCGGCCAAACGTTACGTAAAAGGCAGGCCCCATCAAATAAACGTGGACAATGACAGTTCGAGTTTCTTTACGATTATTGAAGTATTTACTTATGATTTTCCGGGACTACTATACACGATCACCGATGCACTTTTCAGGTGCGGGCTAGATATTTGGGTGGCCAAGATCGCAACAAAGGTGGACCAGGTTGTGGACGTTTTTTATGTCAGGGATTTTGATGGACAAAAAGTTGATTTACCGGACCAGGTGGAGAAGATTAAAACAACCATTAAAGAAGTTTTACCGGGTTTCAAAACTTAATACCAAAATAAGTGGAACATATTCACCTGTCGTATGTAGATCTTTTGATCCGTGATTGGGGTGGCAACTGATACCGCTGATTGGTCACAAGGTTTAACGACATAAGGAGGAAAGGTTATGAAAAAGGTAGAGGCGATCATCAAGCCGTTCAAACTGGATGATGTCAAAGAGGCCCTCAATGAAATCGGGATTCAGGGGATGACGATTTCAGAAGTCAAGGGATACGGCCGTCAGAAAGGCCATAAGGAAATTTACCGGGGCGCTGAATATGTAGTTGATTTTATCCCAAAAATTAAGATCGAGATTATCGTTCAGTCTGACAGAGTCAAACAGGTGATGGAAACCATACAAAAGGCCGCCTATACCGGAAAAATCGGAGACGGCAAAATCTTTATTCTGCCCATGGAAGAGGTGATTCGGGTGCGTACCGGAGAAAAAGGAGAAGATGCCATATAGACTCGGTCAATTGAGACCTAAGTACATGTATTCGTAAATACGGTTACGTATTTATAACTTGGTTTTTTTCATTCTATGTATGCAAAAGTTAAAAGTGCCTAAAGTGAACTAAAGTGCCTAAAGTTAAGGTATTCTATAAATTTTAATTATAATTGATAGCGCTGAAA
The DNA here is from genome assembly GCA_029857875.1 of Desulfobacteraceae bacterium. GTDB lineage: Bacteria > Desulfobacterota > Desulfobacteria > Desulfobacterales > UBA11574 > UBA11574. Next base: position 3,342 of record JAOUGB010000074.1, read on the forward strand.
GCGCGTTCCTCAACTTTAGCTCACTTTAGGCACTTCAAACTTCAAACTTTTGGACGTCAGCTTATACGGGCTAGTGTCCAGATGAAATTCGTCATCATATTTATGAATTAGAGCACTAAGGCATAAGATAAGAAGTATAGAGATTATCTAAATAAAGCTTATTTTTTATACCATAAGGAGGAATGATATTATGACACCCAAAGAAGTAATTGAATTTGCAAAAAAGAATAAGGCCAGGGTAGTTGATCTTCGCTTTCTGGATTTTCCGGGCCTGTGGCAGCATTTTACGGTGCCCATGAGTGAACTGGGAGAATCGAGTTTCGAGGAGGGTTTTGGTTTTGACGGCTCCAGCATCCGAGGATGGCAGCCCATCCATGCCAGCGACATGCTGGTGGTGCCGGATGCAGCCACCGCCAAAATGGACCCTTTCTTTGAAGTTCCGACCCTGGTTTTAATCGGCAACATTGTGGACCCCATTACCCTTGAGTCATATACCCGAGATCCGCGAAATATTGCCAAAAAAGCAGAAGCCTATCTCAAGAGTACCGGAATCGGCGACACCTCTTATTTCGGACCTGAGGCTGAATTTTTTATCTTTGACGATATCCGTTTTGAGTCTTCCAATCATCGGGCCTTTTATGAGATCGATTCTGTTGAAGGTATCTGGAACAGCGGACGGGAAGAATGCCCCAACCTGGGATACAAGCCGAGACACAAGCAAGGCTACTTTCCGGTTCCGCCCATGGACAAGTTTCAGGATATTCGCACCGAAATGCTCCTGACCCTTGAACAGTTGGGAATAGATGTTGAATGCCAGCATCATGAGGTGGCCACCGCCGGGCAGGCAGAGATCGACATGCGGTTTAAACCCCTGGTTGAAATGGGTGATCAGCTCATGTGGTTTAAATATGTACTGAAGAATGTGGCACACAAGTACGGTCATGCGGTGACGTTTATGCCAAAGCCGCTGTTCAATGACAACGGTACCGGTATGCATACCCATTGCAGCATCTGGAAAGGCGATAAACCCCTCTTTGCCGGCGACAAGTATGCCGGCGTTTCCCAGGAAGCCCTGTATGCCATCGGCGGAATACTGAAACACTGTCGGGCATTGTGCGCCTTTACCAACCCGACCACCAACTCTTACAAACGCCTGGTTCCCGGCTTTGAGGCTCCGGTGAACCTGGCTTATTCCAGCCGTAACCGGAGTGCGGCCGTTCGGATTCCCATGTATTCTCCTTCACCCAAAGCCAAACGCATCGAGTTCCGGACACCGGACCCCTCGTGCAACGGCTATTTGGCGTTTTCCGCCATGCTGATGGCCATCATCGACGGTATTGAAAACAAGATCGATCCGGGCGATCCGCTGGATAAAGACATCTATGGTCTCCCACCCGAAGAGTTGGCGGAGATTCCATCAGCACCGGGATCTTTGGAAGAAGCCCTGTCAGCACTCAAGGAAGATCACGAGTTTATGATGAAAGGGGATGTCTTCACTCAGGATGTTATTGACATGTGGATTGAATACAAGACGGATAATGAGGTCAATGACGTGAAACTTCGTCCGCATCCGCACGAGTTCTTCCTGTATTTCGATATCTAACCACACCTCCTAAACCCTGGCAGCCCGCTGATAAACCGGCGGGCTGTTGTTTTTTCGGCCAGGACACACTATATGAAAAAGACGGCTTTACCAGATATGAAAACGTGGTAAATGTGTTTGAGTTTATAAACCTTCGGAAGACATCGGATATGAACATTTTTGCCTACGGAACCTTATTGATACCTTGCGTAATGTATGCTGTTACAGCCCGTGAGTTTCGTTTTAAAAACGCAATCCTGAAAGGCTATGCGCGCTTTACGGTGAAGGGAGAATCTTATCCGGGAATTATCCCGGTAGCAGATGCGGTCACTAAAGGGATCGTCTACTTTGATGTGGATAAATTGTCATTGGAGCGGTTGGACGATTTCGAAGGCAATCTATATCAGCGAAAACCGGTACGGGTAGAAACAGAAGAGAGAGAAATACGAGATGCCAAAACGTATGTCATCAAGCCCGAATATCGGGGTTGTCTCTCTTGGGAAAGATGGGATGTGAGGAAATTTATCCAAAAAGATCTTGAAGCGTTTTTAGAAACCTGTTCAGGTTTTCAGAAAAACTTATAACCGATGCGTTGTTCCTGAGGCGCTCAAACTTTCGAGAAAAACAAATTGGCCCGGATTGGATGTCTTTAAGACGCCGTCATGGCATGGGTGTAATGATGAAATCCAAGAACAGAAACCACCTGAATTTGGTTTGTGATATCGGGGAGCTGGCCAATCTCATCATTGGTAGTCCCGATATTAAAGGATTCCTTTCTTTTTAATAGTTCAAAGCATATGAGTCGTGTTCGCAGGCTAGAATGTCGTTATCAGCGGGCGCGGCTTCCTTTCAACACCGATCGGTACAGCACCTTCGTTGACAGGCGTGCCCCATACCACAGAAACAGCAGCCAAATCTACATTCCAAGACTCTATCAACTTTAAAAACCAAGCAGTTCACAAAAATTACAAAATCGTAATATATCGGTCTATTTATTACATATGTGTGCATTATCGTTCTTCTCAACATGTTTAAAAAACTTATAACATTCTGAAATACAATTACTTTTTAGTTTTATCTCATTATGGCACAGCTATTGCGTTATGAATTTGATAATTTTTTCATCCTAAAGACGTTAAAGCAGTTGATGAAAATGTTTTATCTAAAGCTGAACTTTAAGAGGATTTTACCCCCAAACGCCAAAATAAATTTATCCGTTTCGAAACGGACTAAAAAAGGAGGAATAATTATAAATGAAACCAATCAGTTATGTATTTGCCGCGTTTTGTCTGTTTTTTCCATTTTCTTCAGCTTTTGCTGCCGATGCACTAAATTCCGGGGATACCGCCTGGATGATTGTCGCTACCGCTCTCGTCATGGTAATGACACCGGCCGGTTTGGCCCTGTTTTACGGCGGCATGTCAAGATATAAGAATCTATTGAATACCTTTGCCATGACCTTTGTGGCTTATTGTCTTGGCAGTGTGATCTGGATGATGTGGGGCTACACCCTTGCATTCGGACCGGACAAGGCGGGAATCGTCGGCGGATTGGAAAATCTGTTTTTATGCGGAATCGGTGTAAACAGTCTGTCCGGAACCATCCCCACCTATGTGTTTGTAGTTTTTCAGATGACATTTGCCGGAATTACCGTAGCCCTTGTTCTCGGTTCTATCGTCGATCGCATGAAGTTTTCTTCGTGGATCGTTTTTACGGTGTTGTGGTTGACGTTCATTTATTCCCCCATCGCCCACTGGGTATGGGGCGGCGGTTGGATGGCAAAAATGGGGGCACTTGATTTTGCAGGCGGCACTGTGGTTCACATCAATGCCGGTGTTGCCGGTTTAGTCCTGTCTCTGATCCTCGGAAAACGAATCGGATACGGCAAGGAAGCCATGTTTCCTTCCAGCATTTCCCTGACCGCACTGGGAGCCGCTTTGTTGTGGTTCGGGTGGTTCGGTTTCAATGCTGGCAGCGAACTGGCCGCAGACGGTGTGGCCGCTTCGGCGTTTCTGGTCACCAATACTTCTGCTGCAATGGGTGCCCTGGGATGGATGTTTGTCGAATGGTGGGTTAATAAAAAACCAACGGTACTTGGGATCGCCTCCGGAGTTGTTGCCGGGCTGGTGGCCATCACGCCTGCGGCCGGATTTGTGGGTTTGTCCGCTTCGCTGGTGATTGGACTGATAGCGGGCATTCTGGGTTTCTTCAGTGTTTCTGTTCTTAAAAATAAAATAGGTTATGACGACTCCCTGGATGCATTCGGTGTACATGGCATGTGCGGAATGTGGGGTGCACTGGCAACCGGTATTTTTGCCAATCCGGCCATCAACGAAGTCGGCAGAGGATTGCTTTTCGGGAATCCCAAACAACTTTATGTTCAAGCTTTATCTATTGCAGGCACTATCCTTTTTACGGCAGTGGGAACGCTCATTGTGGTTTATGTGACTAGATTCATCACTGGTGGGTTGAGAGTGGATGAGGAGAATGAAATTATTGGACTGGACAACACCATACATGGAGAAAGAGCGTTTGAGATCGATTGATCATTGAAAGGAGTGAAATCATGAAAAAGATCGAAGCCATCATCAAGCCGTTCAAACTGGATGATGTCAAAGAGGCCCTCAATGAAATCGGGATTCAGGGGATGACGATTTCAGAAGTCAAAGGATACGGCCGTCAGAAAGGCCATAAGGAAATTTACCGGGGCGCTGAATATGTAGTGGATTTTATCCCAAAAATTAAGATCGAGATTATCGTTTGAAATTTCCCAATTTGAATGATAATTTGAATTTCCCTCTATTTTTGTTCTAAGGTCATTTGAACGGGCACAATTGGGCTTAAAGTGTGCTCACCGGTAATGACGATAATCAACCCCGTATTTTTGGGCCTTGTAAGCGAATTTTCTCACCGTTGTTTTCAGGATGCCGGCGGCTAGGGTTGTATTGCCCCGCGTATTCTTAAGGGCATCGATGATCATCTCCTTTTCGAGATTTTCCACGGCATCATCAAGAGAAAGGGACGGCAACGTACCGGTTTCTATCCCTGTCTGAAGGGTGGGCGGAAGGTGATAGCTGTGAATGACACCTTCCTCGCACAATAATACGGCCCGTTCGATACAGTTTTCGAGCTCCCTAACGTTTCCCGGCCAGTGGTACTGCATGAGCATATCGATGGCAGGGGTTGAAAATCGACGGATATCTTTATGGTTTTCTGCGGCGTATTTTTCGAGAAAATGGTCGGCCAAAAGCAGAATATCGGTCTTGCGTTCTCTTAAAGGCGGCATATAGATGGGAAAAACATTGAGACGGTAATACAGATCGCCTCTGAAACTTTCATCCTTAACGGCCTGTTCGAGGTTCTTATTGGTTGCGGCAATAATGCGCACATCCGTTTTGATGGTTTGATGTCCGCCGACGCGCTCAAACTCCCTTTCCTGCAAGACCCGCAGGAGTTTAATTTGAACAGTAAGTCCCACCGATCCGATTTCGTCAAGGAAGATGGAGCCCTTGTTGGCCA
>JAOUGB010000707.1 GCA_029857875.1 Desulfobacteraceae bacterium
TTCCAAAGCTGAAATGGGTATGCTTTTAAAAAAGCTTGGCAAAGAATTGGATGAAACCTTGACAAAAGGCCTTCAATCTTTCCTTGAGAAATTTTCACAAGGTTATCCCTGGCTTCTGAAAATACTATGCTTTCATGTCATGGTTGCGCGTCAATCCGGTATTTTACAGTCGGATATTCCAGGGATTCTTCTGGGCATTGAAGAACTGTTCCAGCAGGAAGTGCAATATCTATCAGACACGGAACGAGCCACATTACATCAAATTGCCAAATCAATCCCCGGAAGGCCATCGGCGCCTTTGGAAATATTTGATCCCAAGGCCGTTCAAAAATTGATCCATCAGGGACTGATCAATAGAATCGACAATATCGTGGACATTTCATGGAGTATTTTTCGCAATTATTTGAATACCGGCGGCTTACCCTTTCATGACCATTATCTTCTTGACACGGCCGTGGGACAGGTCGTCCATGGGTTAAAGATTCTCCATGCCGCCGAAGGTATTCTTGATGTTTCTGAATTTAAAACTCAAATCAGCTTATCTGAACTCGCGTTTTATGATCTCGCAAAGGATATGGATCTGCTCGGACTCGTGAGATTTGGTCAAGGTAAGATTCTACTGCAACTTAACATGTCTGATGCCAACCAGAAGATGGAGGCTTTGTTGAGACATCACCTGCGGAACCGGTTACCTAAAAATCGTTTGGTTTCAGAGATCTTAAAAGCCCTCAAAGATAATCACAGGCTGAAAATGGTCGACATTTCCAGACGTCTTGAGTCCTTGTCCCCCTATATTAAGATGGCGAGACTCGCCTGGTTAAAACACGCTCGTATCTTGGCTGAGTGGCTGGATGCTGCCGACCTGGCGCTTTTGAACAAAAAAGACAAAACCCTCATTTACTTTGATCCGGCAACAGACATTCGCGAACGCGACCTTTTTCTCCCTGCAAGACGGGGAGGCAAAACACCGAGAATTCAATATGCGCCTGTTGAAATTATTGCCATACGCCTTGTTCATGCCCTCCAAGAGGACGGCAGGGTGAATTGGACAGGACTTCGCAAAAATACGATTTTTAGAGCTCTGGCAACATTGGAGGATCTGGGGTTCATTCTTAGAGAGGCGCCATTGATAAAAGTGTTGCCAAGAGCAAAAGCCTTTGTGGAAAATCCGAATAACCGTCCATCTTTATTTGCAGAAGGTGCTTTGCAGCTGGTTTCGTTTTCTGTGTTCATAGAAATCCTTAAATCAAAACAGATTAAAGGAGGGACTCTTTTAGAACTTGGCCATGAACTTCAGGAGAAGCTGGGGGAAAACTGGAAGGAAAGCACTTCGGAAACCATCGCCAAGATTATGCTGGATTGGGCTCGCCATACAAATCTTGCTCCGGGTGTTTTTGCAAAGATCCGAAAGGGACCGATCAAAGGTTGGAAAAAGAAGGAAGACACACAGTTGTCGCTTTTTTAGATAACCCGGATATAACCAATGAAAAGTTTTTAATCTATTGGGGGTCCAAAAATTTGATTGTTTTCGATGGGACATATCGCTTGGAGAGGCGAGAAGATAAATCTTCAAACGCTGACCGTAGCTGGGCCTGCTCATGGCGATTGAGACTGTTCGATTTTTCCATAAGCTACCCGAATGTGAAGCATCTCAGGCCTTATGCTATTGTGGCAACTCAAACCGGAGAAGGTATTTTTAAAACCACCTGCGCTGAAAGCCTGGGCAAACGGATATGCAGGGACTTTGATCTGGAAATCGATGAAATTCTCTGGATCGAGCATTATCCGGATGAACCGGCGTTGTATGTCGCAATATTTAAGCCAAAATCCTATTTTGGTAATGAAATATTTTATGCCATTGATTGGCGGCCCATAAGACCCAATGAACTCCAAGTGATTCAGCCTTTTGTCCCGGAGATCCAAAATTTCCGGTGCACCTAATCCATCTCTACAAGTTAGTTCGCTTCGCTCACAATTGGTATGATGGAATAATGGAGTAATGGAATGATGGGGTTGAAGGAGTTTTTTACAATTAAAATGGTTTATTTCCAC
>JAOUGB010000075.1 GCA_029857875.1 Desulfobacteraceae bacterium
TTTATCAAACTCCTGGCTATGGGCACCCGCCATGGCTGCTACATTGCGGGCAAATTCTATGACGGCGATCTGCATACCGAGGCAGATGCCGAAATAGGGGATTTTTTCTTCTCTGGCATATTTTGCAGCGCAAATCTTACCGTCTATGCCTCTGGAACCAAAGCCGCCGGGAACCAAAATGCCGTCGATATCTTCCAGCATTTCTTTGCAATTGTTTTTTTCTATTTTTTCAGAATCTACGAATTTGAGATTTACCCGGCAATCATTGGGAATTCCTCCATGACGCAGCGCCTCATTCAGACTTTTGTAAGACTCTGTTAAATCGACATATTTTCCGACAATTGCAATGGTTACCGACGACGTGGGTTCTTTAAGACTCCTGACAATTTCCTCCCAGTGGTCGAGACGGGGCGCTCTGGTCCAAATGTTAAGCTTTTCCACTATTTTCTGATCAAGCCCCTCCTTGTTGAACACCAGGGGGACTTCATAAATACACTCCACATCTTTAGCCGTGAAGACCTCGTCTTCAGTGACATTACAAAAAAGGGCTATTTTTGATTTGATTTCTTTGGGCAAATATTTGTTTGTACGACAGAGAAGAATGTCCGGCTGAATACCGATACTGCGAAGCTCCTTTACGCTGTGCTGGGTCGGTTTTGTTTTAACTTCTCCGGCGGTGCCGATATATGGAACAAGAGTAAGATGGATATACAGTGCATTTTCCTTGCCCACATCTGCCCGAAATTGTCGAATAGCTTCCAGAAAAGGCAGACTTTCAATGTCACCGACGGTTCCGCCGATTTCAACGATGACAATATCTACGGAATTTGCTACCAGTTTGATGCTTCTTTTAATCTCGTCTGTAATGTGGGGAATGACCTGTACCGTACCGCCCAGGTAATCTCCCCGACGTTCTTTGGTGATGACCGAATGGTATATTTTCCCGGTGGTAAAGTTATTGTCTCTGTTCAATTTGGCATGGGTAAACCGCTCATAATGTCCGAGATCCAGATCCGTTTCTGCCCCGTCATCCGTGACATAAACTTCTCCATGCTGGAAAGGGTTCATGGTTCCGGGGTCAACATTGATGTAAGGGTCCAGCTTTTGTATGGTTACGGTAAGCCCCCTGCTTTCAAGAAGTGCTCCGATAGCTGCAGAAGCAAGCCCTTTGCCCAGGGATGAAAGTACACCGCCCGTAATAAATATAAATTTCGTTTTATAATCCATTTTGTGCCTTTTCTTCAGATGTTGCGGATCAAGGATGAGTTTTTATTTATATATTTTTTTGAATTCCTCTATGGTTTTTTGAACTTCATCCAGTTCCTCTTTACCGCCATTTTTCGGTTCGGCAGGAGCACCCTGGGGATAAAGCGATTTAAGTTGTTGGATATCAAATAAATCTGCCTGGAAAGAAGGGTTTACCTCTATATCCTTTACATGGATTTCGCGGACCAGGTTCCCATTTGAAAAAAATTCGATGCGCATTGGATACCAGGTCTGATTCAATTTTTTCCAATTGAGATACAAAACTTCTAAGTTTTGTTTTGCGTTGCTGGTCATTATCCAGCGATAAGGGAGGAATGTTTTCTTATCCAGCCATACTTGGGACGAAGTTTCATCCGGATATTGGGCGCCTAAAACGTAGGCCGGATTGCCTTGAAAACGACCAAGGCTTGTAACCTTTACATCCACACCAAGATTTGACAACCGTTCTTGAAGAATTTCTCTGGATCTAAAAAGAATAAGATCCTTGTAATGATCATAGGAATTTTCAGGTTCATCTGAAATTTTTCCATCAATAACCGTGAATACGCTGCTACCTGATAAGATGCGAATTCTTTGAATATTTTCTGAGACGATGTCTGAACGGAATGTTTTCGGGAAGATGAACTTTAAGGTTTCATTGAGTTCATCGGCACTCATGTTTGGGTTGTTATCATTCAGAACCAGTTTTTGAGTCACCAAAAGACGGTCGGCAATGCCGAGATTTTGGATCATTAATTTCAAAAGAAAGGGACCTGGCAGAACATAGGCATCTAGAGAGGCATACTGAAATCCCAATGTTGCAAGACAGAAAAAAATGGCTAACGATTTTCTCAAAAAGTATGGCATCCCAACAACAGCTTTTTTTGGTATTCTATATTTTTCAGAAAAACAGTTACAGTATTTCGTCTTCAAAAATTGCGCCTTCTCCGAGTTCTTCTTCAATCCGCATGAGCTGGTTGTATTTCGAGATACGATCGCTGCGGGACATGGAACCGGTTTTTATCTGACCGCCGCTAATACCCACAACAAAATCTGAAATAAAGGTATCTTCCGTTTCGCCGGATCTGTGAGAAATGACGGTTGTATATCCGGATTGCTTTGCCATCTCAATGGTATCGAGAGTTTCGGTGACCGTGCCGATCTGATTCAACTTTATCAGGATGGAATTGGCAATGCCTTCTTCGATCCCTTTTTTGAATATTGAGGGGTTGGTGACAAAGATATCATCGCCGACAATCTGGATGGATCCTTCCAGCCGATCTGTCATCAAGGCCCAGCCTTTCCAATCCTGCTCTGCAAGACCATCCTCAATAGAGAGAATCGGATATTTATCAATTAAAGTCTGATAGTAATCGATCAACGCTTCGGCGGTCAGTTCCTTATTTTCTGATTGAAGGATATATTTTCCTTTTTTGTAAAATTCGCTGGCGGCCGAATCCAAAGCCAATCCGATATCATTTCCCGGCTTGTAACCGGCAGCTTCGATGGCGCTGATGATAAATTGAATGGCTTCTTCATGAGACGCAAAATCCGGTGCAAAGCCGCCCTCGTCCCCCACAGCGGTGTTGAGGCCCTTGTCTTTGAGTATCTTTTTCAGGCTGTGAAAGGTTTCTGCTCCCATCTGGACGGCCTGGGTGATGGATTTTGCGCCCACAGGTACGATCATAAACTCTTGAATGTCAAGGTTGTTGGCGGCATGGGCGCCGCCGTTGATGACGTTCATCATGGGAAGGGGAAGCCGCCGGGCACTCATTCCTCCCAGATATCTGTAAAGCGGCAATCCGTAAGCCTGGGCAGCGGCTCTGGCTGCAGCCATCGATACACTGAGGATTGCATTTGCTCCGAGTTTTGACTTGTTGGCCGTACCATCCAGCTTGATCATAATGTTGTCTAAAGCGATTTGATCCGCTGCATCCATTCCTCGAACAGCGGGGAAAATTTTATCCATCACATTTTTTACGGCAGTGACAACGCCTTTTCCCCCATACCTCTTTGATTGCTTGTTGCGAAGCTCCAAGGCTTCACGTTTTCCTGTAGAAGCTCCGGATGGGACTGCAGCACGACCAACGGCACCGCAGGAAACATAGACGTCGGATTCAATTGTAGGATTGCCTCTGGAATCGAGTATTTCCCTTGCTTTGATTTCAATTATTTCGGTCATGCTTCCCTCCTGTGAATGTTTTTTATTGGTTTTGTGATTACCCAAAATTATACGCAACGTCCTGCCATGCATATGTATTTTTGCAGCTTGACAATTTTGAAATAAATGTTACTCTTCTAATAATTTAATGTCAAGAAGTGGAAATACGATATCGTTTTTAATTTTTGATTTAAAATAAAAAATGGCCTGTTTCACCGGGTTGAACCGTTATGCAACATCCTGACTTATATTCCAATGCACATCTTGTGGTTTCAGCCATAAGGATATTCACCCATAAGAACTCAAAACATCCGTCATTGAATGAGATTTGCAAAACCCTATCTTTTTCTTTGGAACAAGGCAACCTAATCTGTAAAAAGCTAAAGGATTTAGGGATAATTGACGTGGTCGAAGGTGCATTTGAAAACCAGCTTTTTATCAAAGACCATTTGAAAATAGAAGAAATTCCCAGGGACAAAAAGGAAGACAGGCTCGAGGAGGCACTTAAAAAATTTAAAGATTCAAAAAAAGATTTTTCGAAAAAAATAGAATCTTTTCAGGCCAAACAGGCAGAAAAACAAAAAGCCCTTTTTGCTGAACTGGAAGAAAAGCTGAAAAAAGGTTCAGATAAAACCAAACCCTCATCTGAATAAAAAGATGCGAAACTTGAATTCACACTTATAACCTCCAACCCCAGAACTTGAGAAACGTCGCAAAATCCCACATATCCGAGGCTTCCCGATTCCAGGGTTTAAGGCTGGTATAAAAGGGATTACCCGTTTCTTTCCTATCTCCATAGATCTTATCGGTTCCCACAAAAAAATCGAGACTCAATAGACTCATAAAGATCGACTCCCAGGGCTTCACCGATCCCTTGACGTGACCTTTCAAGACGCCCTTGTTATAATAAAAGCTCGTTGTACCACTGTCTATAGGAATGCGTTCCAGTTCCTGCATCGGTTTTAAGGATGCAGGTATGATGTTAAAATACCGAGATTTTCTTATTTCCCGTTCGTCCATAATTTCCAGATCCATCACCCGGTGAACACCAGGTCTTATGTGAATCAGCAATTTGGGATTTTTCATATTTGTATAGTCCAGACGTGACGGTAATCTTTCGCCGTAAATGTCGATGGAATCGTCCGGCCATTTCAACGGCAGCGCATCACGAGGCAAAAAAGTGGTTGGAACGATGGCTATATAACAGCCGCAAGTGCCGACCGTCGTCACCAGAACAGGTCTCTTGGCGGCATCGAGTGTAATCACCACAAAGAGGCCGACATTTTTCCCGGCGGTGAGATAAAAAGGGAACAGACTGAAAGGTACCTTTGGGAAATGAACCCGGTAAATCAGATTGGTATATTGCCCCTTTTGGGTGGTAAAGTTTCGCTTTAGATAATAAATGACCGGATGTTCGGTGTCTACATAGAGCTGTTCTTCTTCCTGATCGTCATATCTTGCCGAAGGCCGGCCGATACGGTTGTAGCTGGACGCGCTGTTATGGGTGAGAAAAATAGGTGTTTGTCGAAGGATAAGGCTGTCATTTACGTCCTGACCTTGATAGAGTGTTTTTGTTTTTTCAAAAGGTATCTTTTGATGATGTGCGCATCCTGAAAGGATCAGAAACACGCCCAGCATTAATATTCGAATCGGTTTAAAAAACATGGTCACATTTCCTTGTTGGCCGGCAGGTTATTCAAAAGAATAGATCTTTTAACGACAAAAAGCGACTTTTTTTCCTTAACCCAATATCATTACAGCCCAAGCGTTGTAAAGCTGATCCAAGCAAAAGCTGCTTTGTGCTTTATCGGAATGAATGAGAATCGAATTAATTTTTTGATAGACTCTTTGGGGCTATCTTGATATCGATATAAGTTATCCTGTAATTTTAAAACTGTGTTTTTATATACTTAAGGAAAGGATTTGTATAAAATGAGAAATGTAATCCTGACAATCGGAATGATATTGTGTATATTAACTGCCGGTATTGGATGGACCGGTGAAAAAAAACAAAGCGAGAATCCCGTGTATGTCATTCAAACAACTCTCGGAGACATTGAAGTGGAACTGTTTCAGAGCGAAACCTCAAAAACCGTCGCCAATTTTATCGGTCTGGCTGAAGGCACCAAGGAATTTGAGGATAGTAAGACCGGGAAAAAGGTTAAACGACCCTATTACAACGGTCTGATTTTTCACCGGGTGATCCAGAATTTCATGATCCAGGGCGGCTGCCCTCTGGGTGACGGTCGGGGTGGACCGGGTTATACTTTTGCCGATGAAATCGATGCCGCAGCGTTGGGTCTCGATAAAATAAAAGCTTTCGATCCCCAAAAGGGCCCCCATCGTTTCTTGATGATTCGCAGCCAGGAAGAATTTCAGGGAAACATTCTGATACCTTTGTTTCGAGCGATGAATATCAATTCGCAGGAAGAACTCGATCAAAGAAAAAAAGAATTTGAGGCCAGGCTCGACAAATTGACCCTCAAGGAGGCTTACGAAAATATGGGTTATGTCTATTCCGAAAATGGATCAGAACATCCGCCGGTTCGCGGTTCACTGGCCATGGCCAATGCAGGTCCCAATACCAATGGATCACAGTTTTTTATAAATCTGGTGGATACGGACTGGCTCACCGGCAAACATACCGTTTTTGGAAAAGTGGTAAAGGGAATGGATGTTGTGGATAAGATCGGAGCGGTCAACGTCGATTCAGGGCAAAAACCGGTTGAGGATGTGAAAATTATTTCCATTCATCGAAAAACATCTTCCTAACATATGACTCTTTCTGGAATAATTTCTTATTATGGCCGTCAAGGCGCCGAGAAAAAATAATAAGATATAGCCTTTGGTTCGGGGTTTGTTTGGATTTGGAGAATGAAAATGGGATTTTGTCTCATGGAAGGGAATGAAGCAATGGCCTGGGGAGCGGTTGTTTCAGGATGCCGTTTTTTTGCCGGGTATCCCATCACTCCGGCAACAACCATATTTAATACCATGCTTAAGCTGTTGCCACCTCTGGGCGGCATCTGCCTTCAGGGTGAAGATGAAATCGCTTCCATCGGCTACTGTTTAGGGGCGTCCATGGGCGGTTTAAAGGCCATGACCGCCACATCAGGGCCGGGAATCAGCCTGTGTAGTGAGCATATTTCTTTTGCCGTTGGAAGCGAGATTCCCGTTGTCATTGTGGATGTCCAGCGGCTCGGGCCTTCTACCGGTTCGGCCACCCGGGGCGCTGACGGTGATATTCAGTTTTTACGCTGGGGAAACAGCGGGGGATTGCCTGTTATTGTACTGGCCCCTGTGAATGTTAGCGACTGCTATTTGCTGACCATTAAAGCCTTTAATCTTGCCGAAGAATTTAGGTGTCCGGTATTTATTGCCTCCAATAAAGAGATCGCCATGACCCGTGAAAATATAGATATGGATGCCGTTGATATACCCAAAATTATTGAACGCACCCCTCCCCCTGCCGGAAAGCCGTTTATTCCTTTTGGAGTGCCTTTAGAAAGTAAGATTCCCTACTTTTTACCCATCGGCGGTGATGTGATCGTTCGTCAGACCTCTTCGACACACGGGACCGACGGCTACATAACCACCGATTCCGATGAAATTGCCCGAGTCCAGGACAGGCTCAAAACCAAGCTGATTTCTAAAGTTAAAAGATTCAGTTTTCACGAATCCTATTTGGAAAAAGACTCGGATACGCTTCTTTTGGCATATGGGATTACCGCCCGGGCTGCCCGTGATGTATACCAAGAGTGTAAAAATTCGAGGAGTCCCGTTTCGCTCCTTATTCTCAAAACCCTCTGGCCGGTGCCTGAAGAATTAATTAAGGAAAAAACCGAGCATGTTCAGCGGGTGGTTGTGGTGGAGATGAATCTCGGACAGTATGTTCGAGAAATAGAGCGGATTTTGCCAGATAAAATCATCGATTTTTTAGGCCAAATGGACGGACGTCTGATATCCCCGAACCAGATAGCAAAGGCTTTGCCCCATGGGTAGTTTGTTGAACAAAAGCAGACCGCCGGTTTTTTGTCCGGGGTGCTCTCATGACCGGATAACCCAAACCCTCGACCGGGCTTTTCAGAACATGGGTCTGAGAGGAGAAGAGATTGTTATTGTCACGGACATTGGATGTTCCGGACTTTTTGACACCTTTTTTAACACCCATGCATTTCATGGCCTTCACGGCAGGGCGCTGACCTATGCCACCGGGTTGAAAATGGCCCAACCCAATCTTCATGTCATCGTAACCATGGGAGACGGCGGCCTGGGTATCGGAGGTGCCCATGTCCTTTCTGCATGTCGTCGTAATCTTGATTTGACACTTTTGGTTTTGAACAACTTCAATTTCGGGATGACCGGCGGACAGTTTTCGGCAACCACCCCATCGAGCGCCCAGGTGGGGTCCGGTTTTTTAAACCGCTTGGAACTTCCTTTTGATGTATGCCGGGTCGCAGCGTCGGCAGGGGCTGCCTATGTCAGACGCTGTTCCGGGTATGCAAAAAATCTTTGTGAAGAGATAGAAAATGCCGTTCGTTTTGACGGTTTTTCTATCCTTGATATCTGGGGAATATGCCCGGGGCGCTACACCAAACGCAACAGACTCACACCACAAATCATTGAAGAATCACTCGCCAAAATGCCGCCGATCAAAAACCCGGTGCCTGAAAACCAAAGAGAAGAATATGGGCGCCACTACAGAAACCTGGCTGCCGGACAAAAACAGGTTTCACCGCCCAAGAAAATGACGGCGCAGTTCGACCCTATTGAACGAAAAAGAATGGATGTGGTTATTCTGGGTAACGCCGGTCAGCGGATCATCACCGCCGGTGAAATCTTGTGCCTGGCAGGGCTTACAGCCGGGTTTCAAACCACCCAGAAAAATGAGTACAATATCACGGTTCTTAGGGGGCATTCCATAACGGAGGTGATTCTGTCTCCGCAAGCTATCGGTTACACGGGCATCGAACGACCGGATGTTATTCTGGCGTTGAGTCAGGAAGGGGTGGATCGCCGGAAACGTCTA
>JAOUGB010000708.1 GCA_029857875.1 Desulfobacteraceae bacterium
GATGAATCCCAACTTCTTACCAGCCTGGTGTTTGGGGTAAACGCATCCATTATCGCTCTTGACAACACCCAAGACCTCAAAGTGACGCTGATCTCACCGTTTTGCCCGTCTTTTCAGGAAAAGTTTCTCTCTTCGGCAGAAAACATCCCGGGTCTTACCATGATACCCGGCGCGCCGATATCGGTTGAAAAAGGCGATGATGAAGAACCGCTGCACCTCAGCTATTCAAACAACGGCGAGGAGCATCACCAAGCCTTTGATCTCATCGTTGTTCTGACAAAACCGAAAGTCTCCCCAGAGCAAAAGGCGTTAATGAAAAACCTAAGTTGAACGTTTCACATTGCGACACAAAATTTAAAAAATAAAAAAAGGGAATCAGAGTTTGCCTGATTCCCCATTTATTTTCGCTGTTTCGAAATCCGAACAGTGAAATATATTCTGCTTGTCAAATTAATAAGGGAGGTTAAATTTTGAAGGTTTCGTACCTAAATCATTCAATAAGGGACCTTTCTTATCTATGATCTTTCGGGGTTGATGAATAATCATTGGGATCAGATAATGCATCAACTTCAGCCTTGTCCAACCATCCATCTCCATCCGAATCAGGACGACGAGGATTCGTACCATTTAAAATTTCTAAAAAGTCATTCAGGCCATCATCGTCAGAGTCTGCATCGCATGGATCACTTTTTTCCCAAGTAACCTCTTGGTAATCAGATAAATTATCATTATCTGTGTCAGGGTCTGTAGGGTCAGTTCCCCAATCTTTTTCTTTTTCATTCAATAATCCGTCCAGATCGTTATCACCTAAAGGATCAGGTGTGTTTATTGAATCATTGGGGTCGGAACCTAATTTTTCTTCATATTGATCAGGCCAACCATCATTGTCAGAATCAATTCCTTGCGCTATAGAAAAATTAAAACTGATAAAAATAAGTGTTAACAAAATAAAACTCATAAATAAGCATTTAACGATCCTGCCCATATTTTATCTCCATATTTTTTTTGATGATGTTTCGTATCGTAAGATGACAAAACTTACATATTACTAGAACCTATCTCGAAAATAAGATTAGGGTTCAGGGCAAGGCGTGAAACGGTGAAAAAGCGGAGCATATTCGTAGTATGTGAGTAGTTTGAATCGTTTCGCAACGCCGCCATGGGCATTTAGATTGTTTTTGAGATAGGTTCTAATATTTTGACAAAATACTTTGTCCTTAAACCTGTCCTTTTTCTATTACATATTATCGGCAAATATATTTAAAATCTTAACCTCATAAAATAGGCGCGACCGCTGAAAAAGGACGTCCCTGCCCCCTGTCCGGGGATTAACTGCATGAATATAAAGCAAAAGAAATTTTTTTATGGGAGTAAGCGTCAGACAAAAAATTTAAGGCAAGGGTAACCCATGATGGGGGTGCATAACCCATAATGGGAAAAGAACATCCTGGAAGGCGGGTGATGAATAAGCGGCAGAGGTCAGAGGTCAGGGATCAGGAATCAGGGATCAGATGAAAAGGTGAATTAGGTACACTAAAAAAAGATATCGAAGACATCGAATGAATGTTAAAGGCGCTGATAAAGTCTTTAGAAAACAAATCCTTGAATCCATGCCCGAGGCAGGCAAGCCTTGATCCCTGCCTCCGGCCCATAGGGCCTACGGCCCGGAGGGAATCCTTGGACCCTTTTCTCCAAGTCAAATCACTTTCATACACTAACAACCGATTTTATTTCTTCCTAAACTGAGCGTTTCAAATAGTGACAGGAATATAAAAAAAGTAATAATTATAGATTAATATACATTGCTAAAATTGCTAATAAGTCTCATCCAATAGGTGAATGTATTTATGAAAAAAATTGTCACCATTTGAAACCCTTCGGGATTGCCGAGTTCACCGAATCTGCTGCGTTATGAGACATTTGCAGTAACAGACTACGGCTGCATGTCTCATGCCTTGCATCTCCGGCAAACTCGACAATCGTTCAATTTAGGTTCTTGTTGGTAGAAGATTTGATGTCATACAATAAGTCATCATATTTCTTATTT
>JAOUGB010000076.1 GCA_029857875.1 Desulfobacteraceae bacterium
CCTTTAATAGCTCCTGGTTTATGCCACTTCCATGGAATGTTGGAATCTTGGAATAGTGGAACGTTGGGTTGAAGGAACAATATCATTCTAATTCCTACAGTAACCCATTATTCCATTACTCCATTATTCCCTTCGGGGCGCAGGCCCTACTGGCCGGAGGCCAATTTGGGCGAAGCCCCTAACGGGGCCTTGGTTTAACAACATACACTATTCTCACCTTGTCTTTTGAACCCGAGGCGATTTTCAAGGCAGCAGGGGTGAGGGCAAGATTAGCCAATATTGTTCCGGTTCCTTTTAAGTTGTCCAGGTGAACCTTTTCCGTGTATAGGGTCGAAATATTCCCCAAAATCCGTTTTCCTCCGATAATTTCAACTCTATTCGGGTCTATTTCTATTTCTGAAAGAATTAATCCTTCCGGCAGTTCCCCAACCCAGTCGACCTGCAAAGGAATTTCTTTTTTAATGGTTTCATCAAGGGTTACCTCTATGACAGATGGAATCACCTTTCTTAAAAAAATTCCGGGTGGCAGGGTAATGCTATCCTGTGTGATGGAAAAAATATTTTGACCGATAACGGCATTACCAAGGTCCAGCTTTACTTGAATCTGTTCGGGTTGAATCGATTTTATCAGGGCGCCTGATCCTCCCAAATGAAGACGAACGGCATTAACAGATGTATCCACAATTTCAAAGACGGGATTGCGGTTTGTATATTCTACAGGGATTTCAAGGGTAATCAGGGTGTCTAAACCTTTTGAAAAGCTGAACCATATTCCGGTGATAAAAAAGATGGAAATTATCGCCGCTATGCTCATTTTAAATTTTTCTTTTTGCTGGTAAACGTTCTCCTCTTCATGTATCCCCATATGTTCTTGTAATATTTTCGTAAACATTGCGTTACTGGTGATATCCTTGATCTTGGAATCTTTGGCCACAACCACTTTTCCGGTCTCTTCGGATACGACAACTACCAAAGCGTCTGTTGTTTCGGACAGGCCGAGGGCAGCCCGGTGACGGGTTCCGTACCTTGACGGCAGATCGTTTTTGTACGATAAGGGAAGAATAACTCCGACCTTGGCAATCCGATCCTCCTCAATGATGATGGCGCCATCATGGACCGGATTGTCTCCCCAGAAAATACTGTTGATCATCTCCTTGGAGATTAACCCCCGTAAGGGTATGCCACCCTGAACGACATCCTCCAAATTTTCCTTTGCCGGCAGAACAATCAAGGCACCAATGTGCCGTTTGGACAATGCCTTTACACTTTCAACAATAACTTGTATCGTTGTTGGAACACTTTTTTGGGGAAATCCCCACAGAATGGCCCTTAAATTCTTTGCCTGGAGAACACTTCGTATTTCATTTCGAAAGACAATAATGATGATGAGAGCGACAACCGCTGTAATGCCCTGCATAACCCAACTGGTTAAAATGAGGCCGAAAAATACAGCGATACGCTGGAAGATCCAGAGGAAAGCAATGCCGGTGAGCACCCTGAAAACATAGGTTTCCCTAAAAAGCACGTAGAGACGAAACAGAATGTAGCTGTTTAACAGGATATCAATGACATCTTGCCAGCGAATGAATTCTAAAAAAGGCATAAGCAAATTCCAGTCCCATCAATCGGTGATGCTGAATCTCAAAATACGAAGAAGATTGCCTTTTTGATCGGAAATTTCAACGCGCCATGGGCCTTTGTCGGTTTCTCGGAGTTGAATAGTGCTGTAGGTCGCCCAGCGAGGCGGCTGAAGTGTTAACCGTTTTTTTGTGCTGGGGTCATCTCTGTGAAACCAGTTATGGTATATAAACGTTTTTTCGGGAACCGGATCAAATGAGGTAAAACAGGAGACTTTTCCAATCTTTATAGAAAAAACAACAGCCGGATTTTGGGGTGTTAAATCTTTAATCTCTTCACACATTACAACGCGATCCATCATCAATTTTTTTTGAACGGCACTGGATTTGGAATTTTGGATGTTTTGTGAAAAAGACCAATGAGAGGAAAAAAGATCTGCACAAAGTATAACAAAAAGGGCTATAATAAATCTATATTTGATATCCATTCTACTCGCACTTTCGGTTATTAAAGAACCCGAATGAGTGATAACAGTTGCTCGGGTGTTATTAACCCTTATATTATAATTAATTTGTTATTATTTTGTCACTATTTGAAACACTCAGGTTAGGGCTTCATTTAGGTGTCAGCATTGGGATGTAAAATGGGTAATTGACGTTATCCCTATCCATAAGATTAACGGATTTCAATACTATCTGAAATTTATAATTTAGCAAGGAAAAATATCTGTTACTCATTTGCATATACAACATCAAGTCGCAATGCGATTGTATTTGCATTCCACTTTGTTGAAAAATATTGTGGTTCATGAGATAATTACTTCTGGGGTAGGGGTGTTTTTATATGTTGATTCACACCATGGATAATGTTTTTTTCAAACCGTGTAATCACGCCGGAGGCGGACAAGCCCGCCGGAGGCGGATAAATCACGCCAGAGGCGGATAAACCTCGTGGTTAAAGGATCGTAAAAAAAGAACAGGCTTCATGTTAAAATGCATGTAGAAAAAGAGGGGGTGTACTATGAATCGAACTGTAAAGTGGGTGTTGATCATTGGCGTCAGCTTGATTGCCGTATTCATCGCAGCCCTTGTCCTGCTGCCGAAGTTCGTGGACCTCAAACAATACAAACCCCGGATCGAAGCTCAAGTGAGCAAGGCCACCGGACGCGCCTTTAGTCTTGGAGATGATCTTCGTCTTTCTCTTTTTCCCTATGCAAGCCTCTCCTTTTCCGACCTTCATCTGGGAAGCCTCCCGGGGTTTAAAGAAAAAGATATTATCATTGTGAAATCGTTCGATGTGAGGGTTAAGCTTGTGCCCCTTCTTTTCAAGGACATTCAGGTCAAACGTTTTATATTAAAAGGGGCTCGACTTGTCCTGGAGACCGGCAAGGACGGCCGGACTAACTGGGAATTCAATGCAAAAACCACTCCCGAACTTTCTCCTAAAACGCCAAAGGAAACAAAAAAGCCAAGAAAAGCCGAGTCTGGAGAAGGACCCGCTCTAAAAGCATTTACCGTGGGTGAATTTGCTGTTACCGATGGATCCGTTCTCTGGCTGGATCACAAGAAAAAAGAGCGCAAGGAAATTTCTGATGTGACCCTATTGCTTCGGGATGTCTCCCTGGATCGACCCATCGGCGTTACCTTCTCCGCCAGGCTTGATAAACAGCCTTTTTCCCTTAAAGGCAATGTGGGGCCGATTGGTAAAATACTCGGCAAAGGGACGATTCCCCTGGATCTTTCCGTCAAAGCCTTTGAACAGGTGGCTATCGGGTTAAAAGGAAATGTTGTGGATCCGGCAACTCAGCCAGAATTTGACTTATCCATAAATGTATCTCCGTTTTCGCCTCGAAAACTTCTGGTTGCAATGGGAAAGGCTTTGCCTGTATCAACATCTGATCCTGGTATGTTAAATCGTGTTTCCTTTAAGGCCGGTATCAAAGGGGACTCAAAGAATGTATCGGTTTCAGACGGTGTGTTGGATATGGATGAATCAAAGGTGAATTTTACGATAAAGGCAGGCAGTTTTGCGAAGCCTCAGGTGGCGTTTAATATGGATATTGATCAGATCGACCTGGATCGATATCTGCCGCCGGCCGGCCAAAAAGAAGCCGGAGAAAAAGAAGCCAAGACTGCTGAACCTAAAGGGGCTAAAAAGACCGATTATTCAATGTTGCGCCGGCTATCCTTGAACGGCACAATGCGCATCGGAAAACTTAAAATAAAGAATGCTAAAATCGAACGCGTTCATCTCTCCCTCACCAGTGAAAAGGGGATTTTTAATCTGCAGCCCTTTACCATGGTGCTATATCAGGGCGATGTAACCGGTAGCGGGATGTTTAGTGTGCAAAATGATGTGCCGCGAACAAATATTCAGCTGAAGCTAGACAATGTGCAGGCCGGTCCGCTTTTCCTGGATGTGTTAAAAAAGGATTTCCTTGAAGGAATGCTGAAGGCTCAGATTGATCTCATTATGAAAGGAGATGATGCCGTCGCCGCCAAAAGGACATTAAACGGCAACGGGGATCTTCTGTTTAAAGACGGGTCCATCAAGGGCGTCGATCTGGATGGAATGGTTCATAATGCCAAAGCAGCCTTTGGACTGGCTGAAAAAGGTGGAAAAGCGCCACGGACCGATTTTTCAGAACTTCATGTGCCCTTTTCAGTGAAAAATGGGCTTGTGAGCACCGTCAACACGGCCCTTGTATCACCCTTGATTCGATTGACGGCATCGGGAAACGCCGATTTAATAAAAGAACTGCTTGATTTCAGGTTAGAACCCAAACTCGTGGGAACCTTCAAAGGGCAGGGGGATACCAAGGATCGTTCAGGACTCATGGTCCCCGTATTGGTGACCGGAAGTTTTTCTTCACCCAAATTCCGTCCGGATCTCGAAGGGATGTTTAAGCAGGAAATCGGAAAAAGCCTTCCGGGGATACAAGATAAGTTGCTGGGCACTGACTCTAAAAAAGAGGAATCAAGGCCGGTGGAGGAACAGATCAAAGGAATTCTCAAGGGATTTGGGAAATGAAATCGTATTGTGGTCTTATTAATTTAGGATTGGCACAAAAATTGCTTTTATCATAAATCAAATGGAATCAAGCTTCATGCTTTTTTGATTCCCACCTCCTTTAAACCCTGTTAGGTCGTCGCTGCCTAACAGGGTTTTTTATTTCTCGCTCTTGGCCAGGCAAGCATCCAAGCGTCAATTTATTGCGCATATCTGTCAACGAGTTGCCGGAACAAGTATTTTTCTTTTTTCAAAACTAAAGTTTCGCATCTCAAAATAGCTTAAAAGCCTTTGAAATCGCAGGCCAAAAGTCCCGCCTAATGGCGGGATTAAGGTAAAATATGTTTTTAGTGGTGGCACACCATTAAAAACTTTGAATGGGGGATCAAGGAGTTTTATTAAAAAATCGCTGCATGGATAATTCTTAAATCACCAATCATCAATCGAAAATCATCAATCCCTATGGTTCCGCTCATTGATCAATGATATTTCTACCCGACGATTGGCCTGACGATTTTCAGGTAAAGTGTTATCAAATAGTGGTTGATATTCTGAGAATCCCTGGATGGACACTCGCACAGGGGAGACACCGTTATTGATGAGCGATTTTGCCACATTAATGGCACGAGCTGCGGACAATTCCAGATTTGAGGGAAACTTTTCCGTATTAATAGGCGTGTTGTCCGTATGACCGGAAATCACCACCTGGTAACTTTTTTTAGAAGCAATGAACCCGGCAATCTTTTTAGAGATAGAATGATAAGCTTCGAGCAGGGTTGCTTCTCCCTCCCTAAATGTAATGCGCTCACCCAGGACAAAGACAAGTCGGTTCTCTTCCCTTCGGACGGAAAATACGTCTTTATCTTTTTCGTCCACAACGTTTAATACCTCAGTACGGAGTTGATTAATCGCCTTATCTAAACTTGTGTTTTTGTTTGTAGTAAAAACAAGTTCTGTACCGGTCTTATCAGATTCTGCCAAAGATTCATTTTCCAATGGCTGTTGAGAAGGAGGGGGTGTTTTGACCTCCAGGGTCGGCCGATCAGTATCGGGACTGTTTACTTTCAGGTATGTCTCTTTAGCGGACAGAGAATGAAGGAAGAGAAAAAATACCAGAAGAAGGGTCATTAGATCAACCATGCTCCAAAGCGGGACTTCTTCCTCAACGGTTTTTCGAGCCAGCATTTTCTGAAGCTGTATTCTTTTCCGTTCGGACAATTCAAGCTGATTCTTGAGTATTTTTGTGCTGTTGTTCCTAAGCATTTTGTCTTTTCGCGGTCAACTTTTCCATGGGATTCGATGAAGCCGGCCATTTTGATGGAACCTGTGATTCAAACAAATCCTTTTGCCTTCCCTGACAATTCTCCATATAAGATTGCAGATGGTACGCAATAGCCCTGGAATTTTTGTCTTGTGAAATATCTAGCACACCTTCTATAATAACATAAAGGAGTGCGGATTCTATTTTAAGATGTTCAGATAGCTTTTTGTGTAGCGGAAGAAAAAGAAAATTGGCTATCAACAAACCATATAAAGTGGTGAGAAGGGCGATGGACATACCTTTGCCCATATCCGCAGGAGATCCCAGATTGTTCAAAACGCTGATCAAACCGATGATGGTGCCCAAAAACCCGACAACCGGCGCAAGCTTTTGAAGGGTATTTAAAATGTTGACGAGAGACTCCTTTCGAGAAAAATACATTTCATATTCTTTTTCCATGATTTTGTGAATTTCAAACGGATCATATCCATCAACAATCAGATCAATTCCTTTGCGCAGAAAAAAATTCTTGATACGATGTGCTTCTTTCTCCAATGCCAAGTTGCCATAGAGCCTGTTTACGCGGGACAGTCTTGCGATATCTTTTACCAGAATCCGGTAATCCATTTCTTTGCGGCGAAAAATCACAAACAATGTTTTGAATAAATCTCTATAGCTTTTCATGGGAAAAGATAAAAAACCGATAACAATGGTTCCGCCAAGCACAAGGATACCGCTTTTAAGGTTCAATATCATAGATGTTTCGCCGACAATCTTTGTCGAGAGCCCCAGAAATAACATTATCCCTGCTGCTGGAATCATTTTTCGAATCATTTTTCCTCTCCATAGTATTATCTTAATTTAAATTTGAATTAACCCGACGCTTGTTGGAACGTAGCGGAAATCCCGTCACCCGGAGTCGGAACGCAGTGCAGATCCATTCTCAACGGGGCAGTGCGGGATGAAATCAAATAAAGGATAATATCCCGAAGGTTTACCCGCCTCCGGAGGATTCACCTGCGGGATCTTCATAAAATCGTTACACGATTTTATTTGTACACAAATCCATATGCAGCTAATGTGCCACAAGGATCAATCCGAATATATTGCACATAAATATAATAAAAGCGTAGTAATCTAAATGGCTTGATAGATATATGGAAAATGTTCAGGTGGAAAAAAACACAGGGGTGAGGGGAAAATATTTCCTGTTGCTAAATGATACATAGAAAATATAGCCGCATTAACAGATGGTGAGACCATAAGGCAGGATTTGTTCGAAATTCTTTGGATTACGATCCTTTGGGAGGGGCTGGCAAAAAAACATTGATAATAAAATAAAATTCTTTTATTATTAAAAGTTGGTACGCCTGGCAGGATTCGAACCTGCGACCTACGGATTAGAAGTCCGTTGCTCTATCCAGCTGAGCTACAGGCGCACATCAGAAAAAAACAGTTTTAAGTACCATACGCTCGAATTTATGTCCACAAAAAAGATGTGGGGTGTGGGCAGATAAATCGGCCAGGTTTTCCCTTGATCAGGATATCAACATTCACTTTTTTAAAGTCCAGCCCTGTTGTTTATGCAACGTTGGGGTTCATGTGAGTTATGAATAAGACTTCAAAAAAACAAAAAGGCTACAAAAAGAGACCCGATAAAATCCAAAACGAAAATTCGGGTGATATTAAAAAGCCGGAGCATTCTTCCTCAGACACCGCTCTTGTAAAATTTGATCCGCTTCAGCGCTATCTGGCCGAAATAAGCAAATACAAGCTTCTCACCAGAGAGCAGGAAATCGAGCTGGGTAAAAGAGTACAGGAAGAGGGAGACACAGAGGCTGCTTACGTTTTAGTAACAGCCAACCTGAGACTTGTAGTGAAGATTGCGCTTGAATTTCAGAGGGTCTGGATGCAGAATCTTTTAGACCTGATTCAGGAAGGAAATATCGGACTGATGCAGGCGGTTAAAAAGTTTGATCCCTATAAAAACGTGAAGTTTTCATATTACGCTTCATTTTGGATAAAGGCCTATATACTCAAATTTATTATGGATAACTGGCGTCTCGTAAAAATCGGGACAACACAGGGTCAGCGGAAACTATTTTTTAAGCTCAAAAAGGAAAAACAGAAACTCATTGATCAGGGGTTTGATCCCAAGCCAAAACTTCTTTCCGAAAGATTGGGTGTATCTGAGAGAGAAATCGTAGATATGGATCAGCGACTTGATGGATGGGACGTTTCTCTGGATGCCCCGTTAAAGGATGATTCTGATGCGGGAAGGATTGAATTTTTGAGTTCAGAAGTAGAATCTACAGAAGATCAAATGGCAAAAAAGGAGATCGAAACCCTTCTTCATAATAAGATTGACGAGTTCAAAAAAACGATGACGGAAAGGGAGCTTGAAATATTCGAACAGCGAATTTTTGCAGACAATCCGGCCACTTTGCAGGATATTGGTGATCGTTACGGTATATCAAGGGAACGTGTTCGTCAGGTTGAAAAAAATATAATCAAAAAACTCAGAGCGTTCTTTAAACAGGACATGCCTGA
>JAOUGB010000709.1 GCA_029857875.1 Desulfobacteraceae bacterium
CAAAATGATATATATCGACAAGGTCAATCCGGCCGATCGTCCCGGTATTACGATTCCCCAGCTTGTGGATGATATGGTGGAAAAAGGGGCCAGATTAATCATTGCAAATTCAGATGACATGAAGGACGGAACCAGGGAAGCAGCCCGAATGCATCCTGAAATACATTTTCTTCATATTTCCGGTGACGATGTTCTCACCGCAAAGGCGCCAAAGAATCTTAGCAACCTGATGGGACGAATGGAATACGGAAAGATGATGGCCGGATTTGCCGCAGCAATGACCACAAAAACCGGTAAAATCGGATATCTTGGTCCTCTTGTAAATGAGGAAACCCGGCGATTGGCAGTATCTTGTTATCTTGGCGCAAAATATGCCTGGGAAAAAGTTCTGAAAAAAGATCCGGCAAAGTTGAAGTTTCAGGTAACCTGGATCGGATTTTGGTTCAACATACCCGGTGTGACTGCCGACCCCTCCCAAGTTGCCCATAACTTTTACAACACCGGATATGATGTTGTTCTTTCCGGGATAGACACCACTGAAGCTGTCGTTGTTGCAACGCAAAAACAAAAGGAGGGAAAAGAGGTTTGGGCAGTTCCTTACGATTATATCGGCGCCTGCACAAGCGGTGCTAATGTTTGCTTGGGGGTCCCCTATTTCAACTGGGGGCCGGGATATGTTTCTTTTGTAAAAGCATCCATGGCAGGAAAATGGGCGTCCAAATGGGTCTGGTTGGGGCCTGACTGGAAGGATATCAACAATACTGATACCAGTACGGTCGGTTTTATGGCCGGGCCTGCATTGTCTTCATCGGCCAAAGCAGCTCTGAATAAATTTATCAAGGATCTCGGAACAGGCAAAGCAGAACTTTTCAAAGGCCCCCTTTACTATCAGGACGGCACTTTATTCCTTAAAGACGGTGAAGTTGCGAACGATAAACAGGTCTGGTACATGAAACAGCTTTTAAAGGGGATGAGCGGGCAAAGCGGCGCTAAATAGTGTCCATCCATAAATGGTCTTTTTACCGCTGGACTTCGTTCTCCGCGGGTTTCCGGCTGCGGCGTACTTTGTGTACGCCTCACCGAAAACCCTTGTGCGGCCTTGACCAGCGGAAAAAATCCTCATTTATGAATTGGACACTTAAACGTGTTTTCCCCTATCGTGGATGGGCGCTAAATAGTTCAAATGAATCTTTTTGGATATTTTCTAAGATGTGGATAGAACTTCGGAAGATCCACAAATATTATGGGCCGATAAAGGCCAATCGCGGAGTCAATCTCACCATTGAGCCGGGCGTTATCCATGGCATTCTTGGAGAGAATGGTGCGGGCAAGACCACATTAATGAAAATTCTTGCCGGCTACAGCGAAAAAACCAGTGGTACCATTCTTGTTGATAATTCCCCTGTAAATTACAAGACTCCGGCCCAAGCCTCGGAACTGGGTATCGGCATGCTTTACCAGGACCCCCTTGATTTTTCCCTTCTGTCGGTGTTGGACAACTTCATGTTGGGACAAACCACCGGACTAGTAAATAAGAAAAAAACATTTAGAAAGATTTTTGAACAGACGGCAATTTCATTTAATTTTTCTCTTCAGCCGGATACTTTGGTTAAACATCTTACCATTGGTGAAAGACAGCAACTTGAGATTCTGAGGCTTTTGGCCCGGGGAATTCAGGTCCTGATTCTTGATGAACCCACCACCGGCATATCCAGTTTGCAGAAAGAGACCCTTTTTCAGGCCCTTAAAAAACTCGCTTCAGAGGGTAAAAGCGTAATCCTGGTGTCTCACAAACTGGAAGATATGGAAGCCTTGTGCGATAAAATAACGGTGCTGAGACAGGGAGCCGTAGCCGGGGAAATGAAAAGACCTTTTAGTACAAACACCTTGCTGGAAATGATGTTCGGTGAACCTCCTCTTCCCCCTATGCGTGCCAGAACAAAAACAGGGAAAATCATCCTTGAGTTGAATCAGGTATCTGCTTCGGGTGGTCGCACAGGTTTAAAAAACTGTACCATCACCGTTCGCCAGGGAGAGGTGAT
>JAOUGB010000077.1 GCA_029857875.1 Desulfobacteraceae bacterium
GTGTATGACTCTTTGCCCCAGTCGGGCAAAAAATTCTTGATTATCAATAGGATGCTTCCCGCCATAGGTTTGTCCTTCGGTTCCGGAGTGGAGAAAAACCATATCCAGATCCGACCCATAACCGAGTTCAATCCCACCCAGCTTTCCATAGGCAATGACAGAAAATCCTCTGTCGATTTCTACGCCGTCCATTTGACACGTCGGAGCCCCGTGCTTTTCAACCAAATGGTTCCATGACAGTTCAACAACTTCATTTAAAACCGTCTCGGCAATTTCGGTAAGATGGTCACTGGTTCGCATCAATGTCAGGGCGCCGGTGACATCTGCTGCAGCCACCCTTAATGTATTCACCTGTTTAAAAATACACAATTCCTGAATCTGATGCTCGAAATCCTGATTGGATGCCAAGTCAAGCCGCTTGCGGATTTCTTTTTGGAGTTCCTGCTTCTCCGGAGGACGATAGAGTGTGCGAGGATCAAGGAGTTCGTCCAAAAGGACCGGATGGCGGGACAGAAATGAAACGATCCAGGGGCTGGCACTGACCAGGTTCACCATATGAACGATAGCCGTAGGATTTTCCAGCAACAAAGCCAGGTAATTGGTGCGCTGCTCGATGGTTTTGATCAGATCGACGATTCGATTCAATACAACTATAGGGTGTTCAGAGCGCCCGATTTCTTTAAGCATGAGCGGCATCAGCCTGTCGAGACGTTGACGGCCGTCCCTGCTGAGGGATCGCGTTGCCGGGTGGTTACGGAGATGATCCAACAAACCCTCGACTTCATCGAAGTTCTCATATCCGGCCGTAAGAAGTATTTTTTGGCGCTTTTTATCTTCTAAAAGATTTTCCCATATCGCCTCCAAACCGGTTTTAATTTCTTTGGTTCGATCATCGGTAGGCTCTGAATCTTTGGCTTCAAGTAATTTGTCGAAATGAGAATGAACGATTTTCCTGTGTTTTTCTAACTGGTAATCGAACGCTTCCGGAGCATCAAACCCCATGGACGCGGCCAAGCGCGTTTTTGCAATAGAATCTGACGGGATGACATGGGTTTGTTGATCTGAAAATTCCTGCAAGCGGTGTTCCGTATTTCGTAAAAATATGTATGCCATAGTGAGTTCATCACAGACTTCTCTGGAAATATAATTTTCATTGGTAAGGACTTTTAGTGTATTTTGTATGCGCCGCTCCTGAAGCGAAGGCGTGACGCCTCCCCGTATGAGTTGGAATATCTGCCCAAAAAACTCAACCTCACGTATTCCACCGTATCCGATCTTGATGTTATTTGTCATCCCCTTACGCTTGACTTCAAGGGATATTTTTTGTTTCATCTTCCTTAAAGATTCAAATACTCCAAAATCAAGATATCTTCGAAAAACAAAGGGTTTAAGGTTTTTTAAAAGTGTTTCGCCGGCATCTTTATCACCCGCCACAACCCGTGCCTTTATCCAGGCGTATCGCTCCCACTCCCGTCCCTGCTCCTGGTAATATGCCTCAATGGCATCAAAGCTCATCACCACGGGTCCGCTTTCACCATAGGGCCTGAGGTCCATGTCGACCCGAAATACAACGCCGTCAGGGGTATTGCCGCCGATGATTTTTATTAATTGACGACAAAGACGAACAAAAAATTCTTCGTTGTTTATTGATTCCAACCCCCCTTGGGTTATTCCGGTTTCAGGGTAAGCGAAAATCAAGTCAACATCCGAAGAAAAGTTTAACTCCTGCCCGCCAAGCTTTCCCATTCCAAAAACGACCAGCCGTTGATGAGATCCGTCGTGTGCAGTTGGAATACCGTACTTTAAACATTGCCATTGATAAAGAAAAAACACTGCCTGATCGATGCATGCATCGGCCAGGGCTGAGAGATCGTCCATGGTTTCCGAAAGATTTGCCCAGCCGGCCAGGTCCCGCCAGGCGATTCGGACCATGTGATACCTTCTAAACCGGCGAAGCTGCCTTGAAAGCTGTGCATCGTCTTTAACATCAATCAAATTGGATATCAGTTTTTCACGAAATTCGCCTGTTCCAAATGTTCTTTGGATATCCCTGCTTTCATACAATTCTTTAAAGAACTCAGGATCGCGCGTACAGCTTTTAAAAACAAAATCACTAAAGGTGAAAACTTTTTTTAGAGCATTAATGAACTCGGAATCATCGGGCAGGAACACATCTGCATCTTTTGCTGCAGCAAGAAATGCTTCGTATTTTCGTGTGGAATCTTCTTTCAGAAGATGGGGAATTTTGGCATCAAGATTCATTATCTAACAGATAAATGTAATGGGTTGATGAATAACAACATAACCTCAATCGCGTACATTTAGTTTCCAAAAATTTTAATAC
The DNA here is from genome assembly GCA_029857875.1 of Desulfobacteraceae bacterium. Classification (GTDB taxonomy): domain Bacteria; phylum Desulfobacterota; class Desulfobacteria; order Desulfobacterales; family UBA11574; genus UBA11574. Next base: position 2,345 of record JAOUGB010000077.1, read on the forward strand.
TATTGAAGAACCGCTCCATTTTCAATTACTATTTTCCTCTTTCACTCTTTAAGCATCACTTCAAACCCTTCCGGCAAGAAATATTTCAATCTAACATAGAAAAACCTATTGTATTTACTATATTTTTATCTATCCTCCGGCAATACCCCTTGACATATACTTGGTTTTACAATAATCTAAATTTTTACAAGCTTTATCCAAGCGAATATCAGAAGACTTTCTCACGAGGAAGGCCCTCATGTTTGATGTTTGGCCTAAAAGGAATTATATCCTTCCTTTGCGGCCATATCTTCCAATTAAGAAAATGTACTAGCCTGTTCCAATAATCTTGATTTATCTTTATACGATAATTCATAAGGAGAGACGACCAATGGCCCCAAAAATAGATTTAGATACCCTCATGGAAGTGCTTCCCTACCAGAGGAAAAGAGGAAAATGGAAGAGCCTTCAACTGGATTGGAAGAAAGAGTGGGAGCGGTTCGACGCCAAAAAGCTCTTTGAGTTCGATCCTTCCAGTATTAATGAACAAAGATTAAACGAATTCCGACAGCGTAAAGAAGCCATCCTGGACGGCAATCACGCCGCACTTTCCGTCCTCACCCGTCTGGTGGACGGACTCTGCGGCTATCCCATAACACCATCTACCCCCATTGCCGAGGATTTTGCCAAGGCAGCCTCCCAGGGACAAAAAAATTTGTTCGGCACCGAACTGATGTACTTTCAGCCCAGTGATGAGCTTTCGGCCATTGCAGCGGTGGAGGCCATGGCGTGTCAGGGGGGGAGATATGTAGACAATACCTCTTCCCAGGGGCTGGTATTAAAGACCAAAAACCTCTATTCAGTGGCAGGCAAACGGCTGCCGGCAATTATGACGGTGATGGCCCGGGAGGTGAATAAGGGATCGTTGAGCATTCACTGCGGCCACAACGATTTTTACGGTGTTCGCAATACCGGTTGGGCTCAGCTTGTTTCTGAAAATAATCAGGAACTCCATGATTTGCTGCCAATTGCCTTTAAGACCGCCGAACTGAGGCAAGTCATGCTGCCGTTCATGGTTATCGGCGACGGATTTATCAAATCCCATGCCCTTGAAAACATAAAACTTCTTTCAGACGACTTTCTGAAATATTTTGTTGGGCCGCCGAACCGGCTTTATCAACCCGATTTTGAGCAGAGATACCTCACCGGTACCTTTACCGATACTGACCTGACCATGGAAGGTCAGGTGGCCCAAGATCTTGCCTACCGTTTTGTCAAGCGGGGTGTTATCGCTACCATGAACGTGATGAACCAGATCATTGGTACCAACCTCAAGGTCGTGGAATGCTATCGTACCGAAGATGCCGAAATGGTCGTCGTTGTTCTGGGGTCGGCAGCTGGTGTTCTCAAGGATGTGGTTGATTACTATCGGAATGTGCAAGGATTGAAAATAGGGGTCGTGCGACCGGTATTGTTCAATCCGCCCTGTTATGAGGAAATCGCCTATGGTGTCCGCAATGCCAAGGTCATTACTGTAATGGAACGAACCGGCATGGTTCACAATCAGCTTCTTCTGGCCGATTTGCAGGTGGCGCTGCAACTGTCTCAAAGAGCCTATCGCGAAGGTAAGGATGAGCACAAACTATACGCCCGGGACGATATGCCCACCCTTTTGCATGGGGTTTACGGATTGGGCAGCAAAGATTTCAACAAGTACGATGCTGCTGCGGTCATTGAGAACATGCGGGCCTGTTTGGAAAGCAGTAGGGACGATTTTACTCGGGACTTTTATTCCGGTATCGAAGGCCCCTACACCCTGAAACCTGCACCACTTCCGGATTACAAGGACCGGGAGCTGGGCCTGACCTTTATCGGTATCGGTGCCGAAGGCGTTAAAACCGCCCTGGAAACCGCAGCCGTGATCTATGCCGAAGAAAGCTGCGACGGCCGACGATATATCGAGTCCGGCGCCCGTTACGGTGCAGCCAGAAAGGGTGCTCCGGTATTTATGAATCTTCGAATCAGCGCCAGTCCGATTCGAAATGCCTCGGAACTCACCGAACACGATGTCCTGGCCTTTTTCAATGAAAAGTTTCTATCCGGCGAAATTTTAAGAGATTACGTCGGAGGGCTGAACCAAAACGGGCTCCTTGTGATCAACAGCTCCAGAACCGCAGATGAAATCCTCAAGACTTTCCCCGTTGAAATGCATCAGCGTATTACCGATAAAAATATCAAGGTGATTGCTGTAAACGCCACTCAGGCCGCCTTGAAACATCTTCAGAAAAATTTGCCCGGTGCAGTAATGCTGGGTCTTATCAACAAAGAGACGGGAATTTTTACGCCCGAGGATTTTGAAGCGAGATTTACAAGCATCATGAAAGAAAAACTGGGGGCCAAAAAAGGATTTGAGATTATCGATTCCAATGTCGCGTTGTTAAGGGAAGGTGTTGAGAAGGCTTCAACCGACCCCATTGAAGGAATCTGTTCGTTTGCCGCAGTGTCCGAAAATCAGGGTCCATCGGCGGTGATTGAACCCGAAGATTTCGGCCAGGCTCCAGGTGCCGCCGGTCTTCCGGTTGTCATGACTGAAAAGGACGAAATGGGAACCATTAAACCAGTGAACCTGATAGAAGATTTTCAGGAAACCTTTACTCGTGAAATGGTTAAACCGATTTTGGAGGGAAAAAAGGTTCCCTGGGACCGATTTATCCCCGTAGTACCATCCGGCACCAGCCAATATAAGGATGTGAGCTTCATCGGTTCCCAGCTTCCGATCTGGGATGCCGACAAATGTATCGCCTGCGGCATGTGCGCAGCGTCGTGTCCGGATTCGGCACTTCATTCCTCGATCACCGACAAACCTGTCCCCGAAGGAGCGGCTGGTTATTTCAAAGTCTTCAAAAAACCTCCCAAGGGAATTCCCTGGAAGCGTTTTGCCTTAAACATAAATGCAGTTATTGATCGATGCAAAGGATGCGGGGTCTGTGCTCAGGTCTGTCCGGTGGACGCCTTCAAGATGGTTGACAAGACACAGATAACTGAAACGGATTTTTTCCCAGAAGCGTACCATTATCTGGACAATACCTATGATGCGGCCCAGTATGTGGACCGGATGCCGCTCAATCACCAAGTACTTTTTGTCTTTTCAAAACTGTATCCGGGTAAGCACACCCTTTGTCCCGGCTGTGGTGAAGGAACCATCAATCTCTTAACCTTCTATGCCCTGGAAAGTCTGCGCAACAGCCCCAAGGGAATAGAAACGTTTTACCAGGGACTCAAGGTTCTCTCGGATAAGAACCGGCGGGCCATCGAACATATGATCGATCGCGGGTTTACCATTTACACCATCAATGCCACCGGCTGCAATGAGGTATCGGAACTGGTCAATCCTTTCAACGCCCGGATTTACCAAGCAGGCCACTACGGTTTTGGAACCGCGTCGGCTGCGGCATTGGGAGCCAAGTTTGCTTTGGATCAGTCATATGCCAACGGCTTCAACGATGTGTTGACCAAAATCATTGTGTTTGCGGGTGATGGTGCCATTTACGACATCGGTAACGGCCCCTTCAATTATGCCCTGGGGGAGAACTATGATATCACCTGGGTGATTTACAACAACGAGGGCTACATGAATACCGGTGCACAGAAATCCGGTGCCACACGCTTTGGGTGTGACCGTTCGACTTCACCCATAGGTTCCAGATATGCAGGCAAAACAACTCTCCATCGGCGTATTGTGAGTCAGGCCACGGCCATATCTCATGTCTATTCAGCCAAGCTTACCGTGGACAACCCCTTTTACGCCATTAAAATACTGAAAGAGGCCATCGCTTACTGCGGCCCATCGGTGGTGGAATTTTTCTCTTACTGCTCACAGGGTCAACAGAGCCATGACTGGGCAGGCCCATTGGTATCCAGGATGATGAACGAGGCCAGAAACTGGCAGATCCAGGTAAGAAGACCGTTTCAAAAGCTCGATATCTCCGCCAACCCGGAACCGGACCAGGTGTTTCCAACAAAAGGCAAATCCTTCAAAAAAGGAGTCAAGCGAGAACCAGCAACCTTCCACGATGTGGTCGGCATGTTGGGCCAGTTTAGCCGACATATCCTGTCCCAGGAGGAGGACGTCATTCCCGAACTGATTGAAGTAAATGAGACGGTATCTCTTTTCAGGTGGATTCGTAACCAATGCTTGGCTGGTTATCGGGATACCATGCCCACGGAAGAGGAGGTTGAACGCATTATTACGGAACGATACAAGTATTAGAACCAAACTCATGGTGTTATTAAGGCCTCAAGTTTCGCACTCTTAATTTTCAGCAGCGCCAATACAGCGCAGCAGGCCGGGATAATATTTAAAGGCTTTTTAGCAATATTAAGGTTCGAAACTTGAGCAATCTATTTACAATATGCCCTCTCGGACCATATGGAATGGTGACGTATTGGAATAATAGGATAATGGTCCCCGGTGAAATCAAAAAAAGTTTCACCGGAGAACCGGGGGGACAAGCCTCGTGCTCATATGGACCTGGCTTGAAAGAAGACCGGATTCTTTTTTAAAGAAGGCGCCGGCTGAAGCCACCGGTTCTGATGCCCATCATAAAACCATTTATCCGGGAACCCGCGGCGTCTCCGAAAAGAAGGATTTTCCGACCACCGTATGAGATCCAGGTATGCCTGGTGAATTTTTCTGAATGTATCGGCATCTCCACCTAAATCGGGATGGTGTTTCTTTGCCTGAAGCCGGTAGGCACTTTTAATGATTTTTTCCAGTTCAGGAGAATTCAGCTGTGACTTGCCAAGCTTAAGACAGGTTAACGACGATTTTTTTAGGACAGGGATCTTAAACTCCACAGGTATGACTGGACGATTTAATATCTTTTGACGTTTGGCTTTTTCAAGTAGGTACCGCGTGGCCAGGTAATGGCGGTTTGTCCTTTTTTTCTCTGCCCACCACTCATTCCCCAACATATCCGACATACTTTTGTAATCTTCGGCAGGCTTTTTGCCTGAAGAGCGCGGATAGATGAAGCTGAAGATTTCTTTGGTATCATAGGGAAGAACATCCATTACAATTAACACGTCTGTAAAATAAAACGATCCATAGCGTGTATTTAGTGCTTTGAGTAATCCTGTTCTCATATCAAGCGTATATCGCAATTTCTGACGGCAGCCAATAGAGCAATACTTTCGCTTGCCGATATCTTCAGTAGTACCGCATGACAGGCATTTGTTATTTTTCCAGTAATCTGAACCGGATCTATTGTTATGTGTTGAGTGTCTGGACATAAAATTAATATTTATTACTTAATATATCCCCATTGGACCAGCCGCTGATATGCGTATTTGGCCTTATCTCCCTGATTGACGACTTTGATATATCGATAGTACTTATCGGCTGATTCTGAAACTCGATTCAACTTTTCTAACGACAGCCCCTGATAAAACGTAATATTCGGATTTCCGGGTAGTATTTTTTCATAGGTTTTAAAATCTTCATAGGCTGAATCATACTGTTTTTGATTCATGTTGACAAATCCGGCAAGATAATAGGCTTGAGCCTCTTGCGGATATACATTTTTGGCTTTTTTGACAAACCGGTCGGCTTCCGAATACTTTTCCCGGACCATTTGGCATTTGGCCATCATGACAAGTCCGGCATAATCGTCCGGAACCTGCTTCAATGCTTTTTCAAAATAGGTTTCGGCCTCATCATATTTTTCCCCGGCCATAGCGCGTTCACCCTTTTGCATGGCTTCGATGGCCCCTTTCATTGCCCGAAGTTTTGCTGTGTGATCCATGTAACGTTCGCGATAAAAGGGAAGGTTTTGAGCATGTCGGTATTTTGTTTGGACGGTTTGCACGCCGGTACTGTAACGTTCATCGCTCATGGGATGCGTTGAAAACATCAGTTCTATAGCGCTGGGTTCATGTTTTGACGTGCTTCTTAGCATATCCATCAACCCCACGAACCCGTTGGGGTTATAGCCGGCTTTAACCATATATTCCAATCCCAACGCATCTGCCTGACGTTCATTGTCACGACTGTAATGCGCAAGA
>JAOUGB010000710.1 GCA_029857875.1 Desulfobacteraceae bacterium
CTAATGCCGTTACCGACGGGCTGGTGGCCGTCATGATGGCCAGAACGGCCATTTTAGGCGCACTTTGCAACGTAAAAATAAATTTAAAATCCATAACTGACACATCATATGTTTCAAAACTTTCAGCACAGGTCAGAGAAATGGAAACCATAGCATTGAAAAAGGAAAAAGACCTTCTGGCGCTTGTGGACCTCTAAACGAATGCCTCGCAGATTGAGAATTGAGATGTTATACATTCTAACCGCCAGTGATGTACTTCTCAAGTTCCCGAATGGCAAATTGCTGATCGGAGATGATCTGTCTGACCACATCACCAAGGGTCACGATACCGATTAACTGGTTATTTTTCAAGACAGGCAAATGGCGTATGCGTTTGGCCGTCATTAATGCCATACTTTCTTCCAAAGTTGCGTTGGCATTGATATAAATTACCTCCCGTGTCATGAGTTCGCCCACAGATGTATTCTTGGAAGATTTCTCTTTGAGGATGACCTTACGGGCGTAATCACGTTCAGAGAAAATTCCCACCAGCTTCTCTTTTTCTATGACAAGAAGTGCCCCGACATTTTTTTCAGCCATGATTTGCAATGCATTGTATGCTGTTGCCTGGGGCGCAATGGACCAGATATCGCTGCCTTTAACTTGTAAGAGTTGTTCAACCGTACGCATGATTTGTCTCTCCTCTTCCTATTGGTTTACCGACAGTCTAATGATAACCTGTACCACCCAAATCTTGTTATTGTAGGAAATAACCTATTATGATAATAAAACCTTAATGCAGAAAAAGTCAAGGATGCCTCGTATCCGGTATGTGGCAGACATTTTTAAATAATCGCGGAAATACGTATCAAGACATATGGATACTGTTAGAATTATTGGAACCGGTTCTTATTTACCTCCAACCATCTTGACGAATTTTGATTTACAGAAAATGGGCCTGGATACAACAGATGATTGGATAGTCCAGCGGACCGGCATTCGCGAGAGAAGAATTGCAGACCCGGAGGTCGCCACTTCGGATCTAGGTTATGAAGCTGCTGTCAAGGCGTTGGATATGGCCGGTTTGACCGCCAGGGACATAGATCTCATCATTATGGCCACCATTACACCGGACATATGCTGCCCCTCGTCTGCCAATTTCCTACAAGCCAAACTCGATGCGACGCAAGCAATAACGTTTGACATCACAGCAGCCTGTTCGGGTTTTATTTTCGGATTGAATATAGCCGAACAATATCTCAAAAACAAAACATGCCGATATGTGCTTGTGGTGGCATCGGAAGTGATGACCCGAACACTGAATTGGAAGGATCGCGCCACCTGTATTCTTTGGGGTGACGGAGCCGGTGCCGCTCTGTTGACATGGGACAACACAGGCCCTGAACTGTTGTCCACGCATATACACACCCATGGGGCCGATGGACAGAATCTTTTGTTACCCGGAGGAGGTTCAAAAACCACCCCCATTTCCCATGAGAGCGTGGATAAGGAAAAACACCTTTTAAACATTTTTGAAGCAAACTTAAGCTTCAGGATAGCGGTCAGGTATTTTATCGAATCGATCAAGGAGGCTGTTCGGTTTAACCATGTCAGCATCCAGGACATCGACTGGTTTATTCCCCACCAGGCAAATCTCAGGATGTTTCAGAACATTTCAAAATCTTTAAAAATTCCTTTCGATAAATTTTATCTTACGATTCACAAATATGGAAATATTTCTTCGGCATCCTGCGCCATTTCGCTTGATGAAGCTGTTCGAAAGCAATATATTCAGCCAAAGCATTTGATTTGCCTTCCGGTTTTCGGTGGCGGACTGACCTGGGGAAGTGCGCTCATAAGATGGTAGGCATCGTCTGTTTTATGAATAAATAATTTCTTATCTTGGAATTGTTTCGGCATACGTCTGTTCTTTCGAACGATCCCTAAACCACTCAAAAGGAAATAAAATCTTACATTAAGTTGACATTGCATCGGGGTGATGTCAAGGTTCATCTCGCCTTTTAGAGTGACTTGCCCTGTTAAATCGGCTCTGCCGTC
>JAOUGB010000078.1 GCA_029857875.1 Desulfobacteraceae bacterium
GCTGCCGATGTCGTAAAAAAAAGAAAGCTCGAAATCAGGTCCTAAGTCAATCCGGGTCTCTATATTACCCAAAATCGAAGTCAACCCTCCTATAGCCTTGCCGGCCGAGTCAAATCGAAGGAGGTTTTCGTCAAAACCCCGCACAGTGGATGTGCCGCCCAGAAAGAAAAACTGGTCTTCCGGTATGGTGCTGGCGTCCTCAAAAGGGGTAATATCTCCAACCCGCCCCCGCAGGGCAAAACTTAAGTTTTCTATGGGGGTATAATATTTTCGAACCTCGAAACGATATCTAAAAAAATCATCCAAAGAGTTATTTACCCCTTTAGAAATATCCAGAAGCAAAGAAGAAAAAAGCCCTTTTCTGGGCCGTATATAGGAATCTATGTTGTTATATACAAGGGAAGGACTTACCGTCAGAATCTCTCTGGACTCAAAGTTAATTTCTTCACTAACAGAAATGGGTTCCAAATCACGCGGGTAGTTCTTCTTATACGAATAAACAAAAGAGAGATCTGCATTAAATTTCTGAAATAACTTCCGGTTAAATGATAATGAAACGCCCCTTTCTCTGGAGCCGAAATTTGTATTAAAATCCTCCCTGGTTTCACCAAACATGTTTACTGCCGACTTGATTCGAGTTCCCAGAAACCTGGGTTCAGAAATGCCCAGGTCTCCCCGGTACCCTATCTGGCTGATTTCACCACCCGCATAAACATCCTTGTTTAATCCAAAAAGGTTTCGGTCCCCGGCCAGGATGTTTGCGTAAAATCCCCTTTCGGTATCATATCCTCCGCCAGTTTGAATATAATAAGGCTTTTTTTCTTCCAATTCCAAAAGCAAATTCACTTTATCCGCCTTTTCTTTTAACCCGAAAGTGTTAAAACGGACCGAATCAAATGCTTCGATGTCGCGTATATCGCGCTGGGATCTCAAAAATTTATTCAGAGAAAACGGCTCTCCCGGATCGAGTTCGAGTTCATCTTTTATAACACGTCTTTTGGTAAGAAAATTTCCTGTATAAGTCACTTGCCCCATTTTCACAAAAGGCCCTTCGTCAACGTCATACGTTACTGAAGCTTCGGTTTTGTCCTTGCTAATATCCGCTGATCCCTTTACCTTGACATAGGGATAACCCTTTTCAGAAATCAGGGATGACAGCATATTTTCATCGCTGCGAATCATATAGTCTCGAAAAACGGACCCTTTTTTCAAAGTGATGGCCTCTCGGACCTGAGCGCCTGATAAGACATTCAACCCATGGATGGTTAAGGATTTTACGTGTGTCTGAACACCCTCCTCGATATCCAGAGTGAGATCTATATTGTGCTTTTTTTCTTTAATATCTTTATCCGGTTTTAGATGATCCTTTACTATCGTGTTCATATAACCTTGTTTGAGATAAAGAGACGTTATGGCGCGTTTATCCTCTTCCAAGGTTTCCTGAACGAACGCACCGTTTGCGAAAACTCCCGGGGTTCGGGTCAAAATCTGTTTTTTGATCTTTTTTGAATCAAACGCACTATTTCCTTTAAAATCAAGGGAATTTACAATGTATTGTGGCCCCTCATCAATAATCAGACGGATGTTGCGAACCGATTGACCTGCTTCTTGTTTTCTTTCGAATTTCATCTCTATCCGGCAATCCTTATACCCTGCCTTGAGGTAACGTTTCTTTATCATGCGTATGCTTTTTTTTAGACCAAAATCCCTTTTATTCCCCTCCTTAAACAGGATGAGATCTTTCTTTAACGTAAAATTCCAAAACTCTTTGTTGCCTTCAAACTCAATGTCATACCTGGGACCTTCATCAATGTTTAAAGAAATGGAAACATTTTGAGTGTTGGCATCTTTGTTGACAGCGGGGTTCACGACAACGTCCGGATACCCCTTTGTCCGATAAAACCGGATGAGATTTTTGATGTCTTTATCAAATTCTTTTTTTTTAAAACGCCTCATAAAATCCGGAATCAACCACGATTTATACGTTTTGATCCGCAATTTAAGACGCGTCTTTGAAAAAGCCCGGCTTCCTTTGATTTCAAATCGCCGGATATGAAAAAAATCACCTTTGTCGATATTGACAAAAATCACCATGTTTCCGTCAGCAGGATCTTCTTTGGCGCCTAAATTAACAACCGGTGCGATATAACCTTCATTCTTGAAAAGCTGGACAATGGCACCCTCCTTGGCGGGGAACGCATCCGGATCGTATGCATCTCCTGTTCGGAGCTGCATGGCATTGAGGATTTCTCGTTCCAACAGGGGAAATCCACCACTTATCTTAATATCTTTAACCTGGGAATAGGGCGTTACCTGAAAATGAAGGTCTAATTGATCTTCTTTTACAGATTTTTCGAAAACATGGATGGCTTTAAATATTTTCGACGATTTCAAAGCTTCAAGGGAATCCTGGAACCGTTTTGTTGAAAAGGGTTCCCCTTCCTGGATAAAAATGAGATTCTTTACCAAATCAACCCATCGGCTCACATCCCCATTTATCCCCTGAACATCCACAATAACCTGTGATACTATGGGATCTGGTCTATCTGCTTTCTCCTTTTGTGCATATGCGGTGTTTTTGGCAATACACATCATGAGAATCCACAACCATACGGCTATTTTTATCCAGTCTTTCTGCTTCCACTTTGTCATCTGGATCCATCTTTTCTATCGAAATTCAAGTCTGAATTGAATCCCACCGCCATAATGTCCCTCGGTATCCTGGAAGGCGTTCATTATCAGTTTTTCAAGAAATTTATATTCCGTGATCACTTTCCGGATGACCTTGGCATTTTTTGTCTGCAAGTCGTATTTGACCGTCACCCTTCTGGAAAGTTCTTTGCCCAGAGTAACTTTTACTTCATCTGACGCCTCAGCATCTTTTGCTTCATTATATTCCAAAACCACGACATCCAGACCGGTGGCATCCTTGATATCTTTTTGAACGGTTTCAGCTAGAACATCGGCAAGCATTTGTTTTGGAGATAACGATGAACCACCTTCTCTTGCAATGAGTTCCTGTGTTGTTTTTCCTGAAATCAGCAAGGAGAGAATGTCCTCTTCTTTCTCTGACGGATCAGAAGTCATATCAAACTTAAGGGTATCCGGTGTGCCGGAAATTTTTAAAAATATGGTCCATTCCCGAATTTTTGCTTCACTTTGGATATCAATGGTCGGCTCAATTTTATACGGGTTTATAAAATCAAAAATACCTTTTTTGACATTAAATTCATTTCTTTGGAAATATACGGTTCCGGATTCGACTTCTGCCCTTCCACTGACAAGGGGTTGGTTCACCGTCCCGCGTATATTAAGATCAGGCTTGATCGTCAATAAAGCGATATTATTATCAACCACAAAAGGGGCTCTGTACCTGATTCTGCAATCAAGGGCCATATTGTTAAAAATGGGCCAGGGGGTCTTCGACGTCACCAAAGGCTCCTTCCGTGATGCTTGACCAATGCTTTCCATGAGATTCAGACGGAAATCTTTATCATATGTCCCCTCAAGAAGCTCAACGTATCCTTTTATCATAGACTTTTCCGAAGAACCTCGAACATCCAGTTCAGAGCTCAACCGGACGTCCAATAGGTCAGGAATCGAAATGGGAAGGTTATCCACTTTCAACTTGAGTCCAATGTTTGACGGTTGATATCGGTCAAGATCAATGGCGCCATTAAATTCAAACTTGCCGGTATCCAGCATCCCTTTGATGCCGTCTACAACGATAGCGTTGGATGTTATCCGAACACCTCCGTTTATGTCGTGCAGTTTTTGAAATAAGCCCGGAATGGTCATTCCTCCGTCCTTGATATCCGCATGAATGATCAGGTTCGGTGTTGACAGGGTTCCATTCACTTTGAGCGAAAAGCGCGTTTCACCGGTGGCGTCGGAAATCGCTTCCGTAAACATCGGAAGTATTTTAAAAGGAATGTTTCCATCGGCTTCTAAGTTAAGATCTTTGTTTAATTTTCCGGAACCCTTGATGGTCAAATAGCCTCGATCGACCAAAGATAGCCGCATCCCGGGAATCGATATGTCATCATTGTGGACCAAAAGCATAAGATCGTTGCCCTTGACCAATGGTGTATCCTTCCAAAAAAGCGCCAGTTGAGAAATACGGGTTGTTCCTTCTATCTGGATCGGTGTGCCGAAATTACCCTTTGATTCAATATTCCCGGTAATGGTTCCATTCAATTCTTTTTTGCCAACAAGTTGCAAATAAGGCGTCAAATCCGTGTTATCAAAACGAGCGGATGTTGAAAAAGAACGGGATTGAAGACCGTATGTTGCATCCAGGGTAAAATTCAGTCCCCCGGATATATACGCGGTCTGATCCTCGACTTTAATTTCAAACGGAACTTTTTCCAGACGCTGATTGTTGAAGCTTAAATCACTGAGCACTACTTTTCCTTTGAGCCGCGGATTTTCAAACCCGCCTTTTCCGGAAATATCAAAAGAAATTTTTCCGCTGTCGATGTTCAATGACGCCATCTTTTTTATGTTTTTTAAGGAAATATCATTTGAGATCATGCTGAAATCATAATTCTTGTCCATGGAAACCCAGCCATTCAAGACGATTTTCTCACCCGGTGCGATGACAAGAGACAAAGGATCGAGATGGATTTGACGACCGTCAATGGCTGATGACAGCTTAATCTCGTTAAGTTTCTGTATGTTAAGATCCACATTTTTGCCACTAAGATCAAGTTGCCCTTTGGGATGATCTGCACTTCCTTTAACATGGCCATTCAGAACAAATTTGCCCTTCATCCCTTGGACAAAATCTTCCAGGAACAGGGTGTCTCCTTTTAATGCAACATCAAAATCAGGGTTTTCTACAAGTTTATAATCTCCAGGATCAAATATTCGAGCAGAGCCGGAAATATCGAGTCCGGAATTGCCGTTAAGGATTTTCCCATGTTCCAGGGAAAGACGCCCGTTTGAAAACCGGATATTTACATCAGCCTTGCCGAACCTGATGTTCTCGAAACCCAGGTTTTCCCCGTTCAATCGAGCATCCAGAGACGGCTTCCTCATCGTTCCGGAAACTTCTCCGCTCATATTCATCCTGCCCAGCACGCCCTTAATCCCCAGGCTCGTCATGACTTCAGCCAGATCGAGAGTTTCCAGTTTAAAATGAGCTGACACCTGGTGTGAGGAAACACCATAATTGCCGTTCATCTCAAGCCGGGACCCGCCTGCACCAGCGGTCAGATTCTGAATGGTAACCCCTCCCTTTTTCATATCTGCCTGTGCACTCACATGAACATCAAGGGGCGAACGTCCTTGTCCGGCGGACAGTTTGTTTATATAAAGTTCAAGTGAAGTTTTAGCCCAAAGCGCGTTTGGATAAACACCCTTGCCTTCAAGCTCAATTTTAGCGCTCGCGACGCCGTTTAAACCGGATATTCCTGGCGGTAAATCAGCAAGCTGCGAGTCTTTCTGAAGAATGGAAAATTTGTAGAAGATGGCATCTAAATCAGGGTTTGAGGTTAACAACCCCTCGGTAAATGCCTTCTTAAAGTCCACATCACCTTTAATATTGAATTTGCCCAAGGGGGTATATAAATATACGTCGTCGATGTTCAGAGTTTTTTCTTTTAAACGGCAATTTAAATGAATCTGACCGATCCTGTTTCCGGCAATTTTTCCTCCTTCGTAGCGAAACATTAAATCGATATTGGGATTGTCTAACGCCCCCTTTAGGGTCGAGTTCACCTGGACCGCTCCTGAATAATCAGGTCCAAGCGTCATTAAATTCTTGACTTTGGAAAGAGATGCCCGGCTTTGTAAACTAAGATCCAAAATGGGTTTGCCTGTAAAAAGATTTTCGATAGTTCCGGTGATGCTGGCATAAATACCATCTGTATTCACCTCAAAGAGCAGTTTATCGATTCGGTCTTTTTGAACATCTGCTTTTAAGGACAGTTGATCGATGAAGGTTTGAACACCTTTGCTTTGAATCTTCCCCTTTTCAATCTGACAAACAAGCCGGCCGCTCTGTTTAAATAGATTCCCATCCGTGATCGTGAGGTTCACGTTTTGAAACACCACCTGATCTTTTTTGTTCTCGGCGGTCTCTTCGGCTGTTTTGTAATGAACGAAACCATTCATCACTCTTAGTTGACGGAGAACAATATTAAACGGAAAACCGTCATTTTTACCAGATTCTGATGCTTTATCCCCTGGAGTGTAAAGTGCCTGAATCAGATTGAGGTTTCCGGAACGATCTTTAACCAAAGATACATTTGGATTTTCCAGAAGCAGGTCATGAACGATCAATTCCCCTTTTAAAAGCCCGGTCCAGGATATGTGAATTGAAAATCGCTCCAACTCGATCAATTTATCATTTCCAGGTCCCGTTAACAGCACATGGCTCAATTCCACTTTTCCGCCTAAAATGGAAAATCTGTTTTGGCTCCATGTTAACGTGCCGGGAATCGCCTGGTTCACCTTTGCCTGAATCCGTTGCCGAGCCTGTTCTGTGTCCAGGTAAAACTGAACCCCCAGAACCGCGATCAACACAACGGCAATTACCGAACCGATGCCGATTGATACCCATTTAAAGTATTTCATAATGATCGTTCACCGATGACTCATTTTAGGAAAACAGCCTATAATGTATACATCTTTTCTCAGATAAATCCAAGCTTCAAGTCTGTTATAATGGTTTTGGTTAGGTAAGGAGTAGCATAAGAAACCAAGTCAAAAAAAAGAAGAAGACCTTGTAATTAGGCGTCGTAGAGCTTTTTTATTGACTTTGTGAATTGGAATTGATGAATTTTATAATATTTTAATAGAAAAATGATGAGCTTCCTAAGCATGTTCCGTATTGGTAAAATAATTTTTTCATGTTATGCTTATAAATATGAAAGGCAAAACAAGTTGCCTTAATGGAATTTGCATGGACAACATTTGGATTTTCCAACCGAGAAGCCCGGTTTTAACCGGAAAATATCATTGAAAGGTGTAACTCATGAAAGCTGCTAAAAAAAAGATTTTTATTTTAATGGTTGGTCTTGCGCTCATTTTAGGAACCGGATGTGCACCGACACTTGTTTCCATCAGCACCCCTGAAATTCAAACCATCGAGAATTCTCATTATACCGCTCAATTTGAACCTTTGGCAGAAGGTAAAAATTATTTCGATGGTTTTCGTCTCAAGGTGATGAACAAGACTGGTAAAGACCTGGAAATCGATTGGAATAAAACCCGTTATCTTTATAACGGACGCGATATAGGAGTTTTTGTGTTTAAGGGAATTAAGCCTGAAAACATTAAAAACTCAACCATCCCACCGGATACCATTCCTGCTGGGCAATCCTTTACAAAAGACATCTCGCCATTGAAACTCGTGGCTCGAGAGCCCCTCACCGGCAAGGGTGCGAAGGCCGGTAAAATTACATCCGGCCCAATTCCAACCGGTGAAAGTGGTATTTTCTTATTTATCAGACAAAATGGCAACACGATCAAAGAAAAAATAACCGTCAAAATAACGGAAAAGGAAGTCCAACAGTAAAGATCCGAACCCATCGAAAATCCCGCCATGCAACCAAAACCCGACTTTGGTTTAGTTTCTGGGAAAGTTGTTTTATCATGACATGACATTGATAAATAAATGTATGGAGAAAAAAGGATGGCAACGATAAATAGAGAGCTTTGAAAAATGCAAATTTTTGTTCGAATTCAAGTCAAAGATTCCGGGCTTTGAGTCCCGTTGTTAACGGTATGTAACACCTGGCGCAGAAGTCGGACAAAAATGAGCGTTTTGCAAGGGTTTCAAATAATGATGACGGACATCTTGTATTTATGACGTTACCGCCATCCATAAGTGACATTTATCAATGACCCGATTCAAAAAAATATCTCTCTGGATAACCGCCTGTTTTATCTTCTGTGCTGCGCTTATTTTCATCTTGATTTTATCTTCAGATAAACTCATCAATCAAAAACAGATTTCAGATAAAATCCAGGCCGGTGTTTCTGAAGCGATCAACGGCCAAGTAGCCTTTCAACGCATTCATTTTTCTTTTTTTCCGCGACCTCAAGTTGTCGTTCAACAGTGCCGTTTCTCAATTCCCGAAACAATCAAGGGAACTATCGCATCCCTGTCCATCTATCCGAAATTATTACCTCTTATCATGGGAAAGTTTCAAAATTCCAAAATTACGTTAAACACGCCTGACATTGAAATTTATCTCAACCAAAAGCCGGAATTAGAAGATAACAATCTTAATTCATTCTCTTTGGGAACCGTTGAAAAAAAAGTGGGAACCATTTTGAGCGTTGTATTATCAAAAACACCAGGACTGCTCGTCCGGTTGAAGAACGCTCGATTGAATATTCTCACAGAAAAAAAG
>JAOUGB010000711.1 GCA_029857875.1 Desulfobacteraceae bacterium
ATTAAAGTCCAAACTTGCAGAAGTTAGAAAGCTGATCCCCTACATTAAGATCGTAAAAAGGAAGAAGCTGGAGTCACGCCTTGAAAACGAAAAAGAATATGACGGATTGTTCACCAGTGACGAGATAGACCGTTTATTCAGTGAAGCGGTCTCGTACTATATTGATCCGGATAAGTGCCAGGCCTGCATGATTTGCGCTAAGAGATGCCCTGTAGAGGCGATAGCAGGCGGCAAGAACCTGATCCATGTAATTGACCAGGACACATGCATTAAATGCGGAACTTGCTTTGACGTCTGCCCCCCTCGCTTTGGTGCGGTGAAGAAATTTTCCGGCGAGCCTGTTCCGCCTCCTATTCCTGAAGAAGAAAGAACGATCGTCAGAAAAAGTAAAAAAACCGTAGCGGATAAAACCTGACGATGGCTGGATGCCATGTTTGTCAAAGAGCTGGAACAATTGAATGGTACAGGAAAGAATACTGAATCCTATCAAGTGATGCGGAGTGAAAACGGGGTTTGCCGGACCGGTTTTCACGAATTGATCGGAGAGGAACCCCTTTTGATTCGTATCGACGGGAAGCCTTATTCAGTGGTGATGCGAACACCCGGGGCTCACACGCTGCAATGATATTTGACAACCAGCTGGAGATGATCTCTTTTGCTGAGGATGTAGGGCAGCATAACGCGCTTGATAAGGCAATCGGGAAAGTCTTTATCAATCGGAAGCTGCCCGAAGCCATCATCCTGATTCTATCTTCAAGGATAAGTTATGAACTCGTTCAAAAAGCCGCCAGAGCGCATCTGCCGATTATGATCAGCAATTCAAGACCGACTGCCCTAGCCGCCGAAATGGGAAAGGCCCTCAACATGACGCTTGCATGTACGGATAAGGAATCTGAATTAATATTCGTTTGCGGCGAAAACCGCATCGTTTTTTGATTTGACTTGGTTTGATAAGAAGTTCCTCAACCTATCTATGAATATGCCTGCGGGTCAAAATCGCTCCAACTTCGCGTTTCGCTGAGGTTTTTCAACCCAGGTTACACTGTCTGCTGCAAAATCCGGGTCCAAAGTCATCAATAAAGTCTGTGATACCTGCTAGTTACCAGTAGGTAGATTACATTTCAAAATTGAAGATATTGCCAACTCATCAATACCTCAAGATCCCAATTGGATGCTGTAATTTTCATTTGTAGTCGAAATTTGAAATGGGTTTATGTATGCCAAAATTTTGGTGGAGCGAATATTTTGTATATTCGTCATGGGCTAATCCGCAAAAAGCATTAGCCAAAATCGAAGCAGGTATTTTTAAATCAAAATACCTGTACCGGGCCCATGCAATATCATCCTCTAAAAAACATTGCGATATTCAATTGAAATCTGTATTTTTAACTGCGTTGTGTTCACATCAAACCCCGGCTTAAAGATCGGGCTAATTTTTATTCAAAATTCTTGAATATCAAAACTTTACCAAATCAATAAAATAAAAGATTATTTTTTTAAAATCCCTGAAATCATTTATTATTGAAAAAAACGAGATTGTTCGAAAACCAATCATTCCCCTGCTGAATTTTAGAAAGGAGAAGCGATAATGTCTGACACAGCTAAATGGTACGATGCACACCTGCCTGAATTTCAAAAAATTGCCTACATAAAATCAATGGATGAATATACCCATCTGTATCAACGATCCATTGATGATCCGGATGGTTTTTGGTCGGAACAGGCCAGGCGCTATCTCTCATGGGAAAAAGATTGGGATTTTGTTCTAAAATACGATTTCGAGACAGCAAAAACAGAGTGGTTCGGGGGTGGCGTTCTGAATGCCACCTTCAATTGTCTCGATCGGCATCAGGATACAATCAAAGACAAAGTGGCTTACTTCTGGGAAGGAGACGACCCGCTTGAATCAAAAGAAGTCACTTTCGGAGAGCTTTACGATCAGGTCAACCGATTTGCAGCCGTTTTAAAGTCACTTGGTGTTCAAAAAGGTGATCGCGTTATTATATATATGCCCATGATTGTGGAATTAAC
>JAOUGB010000712.1 GCA_029857875.1 Desulfobacteraceae bacterium
ATCGACCGACAACACGAGCGAGCTCGTTGAGGGATGGCAGAGTCAAATGCCCTTTCCCATTCGCTATTTCTGGCAGCCGAACGATCACAAAAAAACAGCGTTCAACCGAGGAGTAAAGGAGGCGGCAGGCGAGTTTTTCCTGACCTTGGATAGCGACGATGAAGCATTGCCCGACGCGTTGAAAATCCTTAATAGCCATTGGTGCAATATTCCAGAATCTGAACGACATGGTTTTTCAGCGGTAACGGGACTTTGCATCGATGAAAAGGGGGGCGTTATCGGCGAAAGGTTCCCAGAAGATGTTATTGATAGCAATTCGTTAGAGATATTCCACCGCTTCCGAATTACTGGGGAGAAGTTTGGTTTTCAAAAAACAGAAGTACTTCGCCAATTTCCATTCCCAGAAGATGTCCATGGGCATGTGCCTGAGGGAATTATTTGGAGCAGGATATCGGTGAAATATAAAACTCGTTTCGTAAATGTTCCCGTGAGGTGTTTTCATTTTGATGCGGGCGAATCCATAACCCGTACACTGTCTTCACATACTGTCTATGCTGATGGTCATGCATTATGGGCACGCGAAGTGCTCTGCAATGAGTGGCGGTGGTTCAGCTACAACCCCAAGTGGTTTTTGAAAATGGCTGCCAACTATACGCGGTTTCATATGCATCTCCAAAAGTCCCAACCCGGTAAACGTTGGCTTCTGAAAGAGTTTGTTCCTCGACTGCTTATGGTCTTGATGTGGCCGGTGGGGCTGATGCTCTATTGGGTTGATAAAATAAAGGCGTCTAATGGCTAATCTTCTTTAATCTCTTAACAGATATCCCGATCATGGTCTTTATTATCCTATCATTTCATAATTCTTAATTCCGTATTTCTAAAAGCTAAAGTTACTGGTTAGTATAGCATAATATTAGTTTCATTGGCATGGTAGCCCTCGGCAAATTATACGTGGTGGAGTTGATGATTTACTCATTACTCCACAAATTGTCGATGCTTTCACAGAAGGAATAAAAGCTTTATTGAAATTTATTTCGAACCGAATCAACCTACAGCAAAAGAGATCGTAATTCTTAAACGGCTTGATTTTAAAATAGTTGCGGGCTATAGAAAGTCATTATTTTAAATAATTCGGGTATATCTTGTGATGAATGAACATTTTAGAGAAGTCGCTGATGGGGAGCGGTTTGAGTTTGGCAAAAACTGGTCACATTTCCTATCGGTTCTGAATGATCGTCGGATTGAAGAAGCAATAAAATCTCTTCAGCACATGCTCAATCTGGATTCCTTTCAAGGAAAAACCTTTCTTGATGTCGGGTCAGGAAGTGGGCTTTTCTCCCTGAGCGCACGGAAGCTTGGTGCTACAGTACATTCATTCGATTACGATCCACAGTCTGTTGCGTGCACTGCGGAACTCAAAAGACGTTATTCCCCGACTGACTCTTTCTGGAAGATCTATCACGGTTCGATTCTTGATGAATCGTTTGTCAATTCTCTCGGAAAATTCGACATTGTATACTCCTGGGGCGTTCTACATCATACTGGATCCATGTGGGAAGCGCTCCAAAACGTTACCCAGCTTATCGAGGGGGGCGGGTTGTTGTTTATAGCCATTTACAATGACCAGGGTCTTGCCAGTCGTTTCTGGACGGCTGTAAAATATTTTCATTCCCGCCTTCCGAAAGGTCTGAAGTTTCTAGTGATCTGGCCATTATTTCTTACTTTTTGGACACTGATATTTCTCAGGGACATTTTTAGGGGTAAACTGTTTTATACATGGAAAACCTATAATAATCGCCGTGGGATGTCTCCCTGGCATGACTTTGTTGATTGGGTTGGTGGGTATCCATTTGAAGTTGCGAAGCCAGAAGCGATATTTGATTTTTTTCGGAATCGGGATTTCCAACTTATTCGCCTCAAGACTTGCGGCGGTCGCCTCGGGTGCAACGAGTTTGTTTTCAAAAAGTCGACAGAGAAGAAGATATGAAAATTATCTTTTTGTCCCGCTCTCTTCATCTCGGCGGAGCGGA
>JAOUGB010000079.1 GCA_029857875.1 Desulfobacteraceae bacterium
TCTTTTATGGCAGGAAACTCCAGGCGTCCGCGATGGTCGATTTTTTCGTGTTTTTTACCTTTTTTGGCGATCTCATCCATAAAATCATCCGGTTCTGGAAATTCTTGGGTGTATTCCTTGTTGGATTGAAGGGTTCCGCCGATGTTGTCGACACCTCCGGTCAATCCGTTTAAGGCATGGCAGATCATGCTGGTATAGGCGCCGCGAACCTGCATCACCGGCCCCCCGCCGACCCATGAAATGCAATGGGGTGCGGCTTTGGCATATTCGACGGCGACCCGTTGGATCTGTTCTTCAGACAGACCGGTGCGTTCTGCCGCCCAGGCGACGGTTTTGTCTTTTAGTTCGACATTCCACCATTTAACCAAACCATGGGTGTATTTTTCCTCAAACTCCTCTTCGTTGACGTCTTGGCCGGCCACAAAACGGTTTTGTCCGTCGATAAAATCGCCTACAAATTCACGATGCCAGTATCCCCCGGTTAAAATAACATGGGCAATGGCTGCTGCCAAGGCACCGTCCTGGCCGGGTTTAATCGGCAGCCATTCGTCGGCTTTTGTAGCCGTGGCCGACAATCTCGGTTCGACAACGGCGATGGTTGCCTTGCCGATGACATCTCCCCAGACACTGGAGTAATAGGATACCTGCCGGTTGGCTGCCACTGGGTCCGCACCCCAGATAAGGACATATCTTGAATTGGTGACATCGTATTGCCGGTAGTTCCAGTATCCTTCAGTGTAATAAGGACCGAACTTTTCAGCTTCGGCACAGATGGCACTGTGGGAAATATTGTTGGGAGAACCGATGATTTTCGTCATTCGGTCATAGAGTATGTCTCGCATATACGAGTAGCGACCGCGCATCAGCATGTATTTGTGGGTTTCATTGTTATTTCTAAGTTCCATAATCTTGTCGGCGATGGTATTGAGCGCATCATCCCAGGAGATCGGAACAAACTTCGGGTCCTCGTTTCGTCCTTTTTTGGGATTTGTTCGCTTCATGGGGGTTTTAATGCGATCCGGGTCATACACTTGCTGCAAGCCGAGATGGGATCGGGGACACCCTTCGCCATTGTTGACTTTTGAATTGGGATTTCCTCTGACCTTAACAGCCCGACCGTCAATGACATATATTTGCTTGGCGCACCAGGAAGTGCAGCCCTGGCAGGTCGAGGCTATCCATTCACCCATTTCGTCCGCTGATATCTCGCTGGCGGCCGCCAGGGCCTTGAGCGAAGGTTTCAAACCTCCGAGTACAACAGCGGTGCCGGTCGCCGCCGTGGCTTTTTTCATGAAGGACCTTCTTGTCATCACAAAATTGCCAAGAATACCATTTACAGAAGATTGAACTTTGGCTTTTTCGTTTTTCATGTTTCCTCCATTTGGTTTTTTATTATCTAAAAGGAAACGAACATATTTTTCTTTACAACTATGTCCTTAAGCTGAGTTGTATCAATTGTCAGATATATTTTTCTCTTCGGAAATACTTTCGATCCAAAATAATCAACAGAAAAAGGAATCAGAGCTACTCTCAAACAGTGTTTTTTAGAAACATTGAGTGGTCAATGAATCAGCACAAAATTAAGAGAGTCTTTATGAGAGAGAATTTTGAGTAAGTGATATTATGCGTTTAAATTAAATTAAAAGAAAGTGAACTATAATTGCAAGTATTTTTTCATTTTTGGAAAAAATTTAACGTGTATTTATCTTTGAATTTTTTAATTACTTTTTGGAAAGATCCAGAAATTAAAAACCTTAATTTTTTGGGCTGCAACAGGTGATATCTTGCAAGTATCTATTTTCACTATAATTTGTGATACGCTAATGACTTATCACCAAATTAACTCCCTCTTAATTTTAGTTTTAGCATGCCGGTAGGTCGAAACGCCTGAATTGCTGATATCATAATAGGTTATGGTTAAGTTAAGTAAATCCTTACTATAGCTATTACATTATGGAACAAATTGCTTACAAGCCATCTCAAAAACACATCTAACGTCCAATTACAGCGTTGCGAGCCTCTTCAAAATGCTCAGATACTCCCATGTATGCTCCGCTTTTTCATCGGCTCGCGCCTTGTCCTTGAACGTAATCTGCATTTTTGAGATGGCTTGTAGTCACTTTACACTTAATTGTTTTGAAGTTGACAGCCCCTTTCATGGACAAAACAAAGTCTGCTCCTCTGCGCAAGAATTCTCTACTCGAAGCCGACCCAAGTCGTAATATTCTCAATCGGTTCCCGGTTGCTGACCACATTGTTGGCCGGAAAATCCCAGTTGGGATACCCGATGGCAATGGAAATGACAATCCGTTTGGATTCGGGTATTCCGGCAAGTTCGTGTAACACTTCAGGATACGTGATCCCTTGGTTGGCAATACATGTGCCCAGTCCATAATGAAGGGCAGCCAGACAGATATTCTGGGTTATTGATCCGATGTCGAAAATCGGTCTGGGATAGTGCAATGATCGATCCATTGAAATGACGATGGCCGCGGGTGCATTGAAGTACCGGAATCCCAGTTCCATCCACCTGTCCCTTTTCTCTAAATCCTCCCTTGAAATATCCATGAGTCCAAAAAGCTGTTTGGCAATTTCGATCTGGCGCCTCCGATACACGCTGTCTCGGGGCAAGCCTTTGGCCGGAAGATCGGGGTTAGGCAATGCTTTTGATTTCAACTTTTCGATATTCGCCTTTCTGATGGTATTCAGTATATCCCCGGCGATGATGGTAAATTCCCATGGCTGGCTGTTTTCAGCCGAAGGGGCACGGGATGCAACTTCAATGATTTCTCTGAGAATATGTTGAGGGACAGGGTCGGCCGTAAAATCCCTGATGCTCTTTCGTATTTTTATGGCTTCGATGATATTCACAACTGTGCTCCTTAAAAATATTGTTGAACTAACCATTTCAAAAATTTGAAACGCTCAGCTTGGGTTTAAAAAAGATTGGAAAGTATTATGTGGTTTTATTTTTAAAAGTGTTTTTGGACGCATGCCTTTTGAGTTGACAGGCAACCATCTTTTATTATATTAAACTTTCTCGCATGTTATATTCTTTCCCATAACATTTATGATTGGTTCAATTCAAGACCGGATCTTTTTCGCGGTTTCGATTATTCTCTGATAAAATATCGGCGTTAAAGTCACCGACTTTTTATACATAAAGTTCGTGTCGTTTTGTGATTTAAAAGATAGATAGTTTTGTTTTTTTTTCAGTTTTTAATCTTAATACAACGATTGGGAGGATCTTCAAAATGGCTAAAAAATGGGTTTATCTCTTGGATGAAGTTGACCAGGCAGAAGCGTATGTCGGTGGTGAGTGGGATAGTGTTCGCGGATTGCTCGGAGGTAAAGGCGCAAATCTGTCGGAAATGGTTCGCATCGGTATTCCTGTACCCCCCGGATTTACCGTTACCACAGAAGCCTGCAATACCTATCTTGCTTCAGGCGAGACTTTTCCTAAAGGAATGAGAGAAGAGATGCTTGGAGCTCTGAAAGCCATTGAAGAGACTACCGGTAAAAAATTTGGTGACCAGAAAAATCCGCTGTTGATTTCCTGTCGAAGTGGCGCCAAGTTCTCCATGCCGGGCATGATGGACACGGTTCTTAACATTGGACTGAACGATAAAACAGCCGAAGGAATGATCAAATTGACCGGCGATGAACGTTTTGTGTATGACTCCTATCGCCGCCTGGTGCAGATGTTCGGCAATGTCGTCATGGGCGCTCCTGATGAGGCCTTTGAGGAGGTCATCACCGAAGCCCGTGCAAAAGCAGGCGTGAAAACCGATGCCGAGCTGTCTGCCGATGATTGGAAGGGTGTGATAGAAAAATTCAAGGTGATCTTCAAACAATACGCCGGCCGATATTTCCCAACCGATCCGTTTGAGCAGCTTTTTATGGCCACAGAAGCTGTTTTCAGGAGCTGGAACGGCAAAAGGGCCGTTGATTATCGCAATGCAGCAGGGATTTCCCATGATCTGGGCACTGCGGTGACGGTTCAGACCATGGTTTTCGGAAATATGGGAGATGACAGTGCCACCGGTGTTGCCATGACACGGGACGGCTCCACAGGAGAAAATAAAATTGAAGGTGATTACCTGACCAACGCTCAGGGTGAGGATGTGGTTGCCGGAATTCGTTTAACCAATGAGATCTCCCGATTAAAAGGAGAGATGCCTGAGGCGTATGGCGAGTTTGAAAATATCTGCAAACAGCTGGATTCACATTATCGGGAGATGCAGGATGTGGAGTTTACCATTGAAAAGGGCAAATTCTGGATGCTGCAAACCCGCGACGGCAAACGTACGGCCCAGGCCGCGGTTCGAATTGCCGTTGAGATGGTGGAAGAAGGTCTGATCACCAAAGAAGAAGCGGTAATGCGTATCAGTCCTGAACAGGTCGACTTTTTTCTGCATCCACAGTTTGACCGGGAGGCAGTAAAAGAAATCAAAGCCAGGGGGGACATGCTGGCCAGAGGCCTGAACGTTTCTCCGGGTGCAGCCTACGGCGTTATTGCCCTTGATGCGGATATTTCCGAGTTGTGGGCAAAGCAGGAAGGCAAGCAAGTCATCATGGTCAGACCCGAAACCCGGCCGGACGACGTACACGGGATGCTGGCCTCACAGGGCATTCTCACCAGCCGCGGCGGCCGTACCAGCCATGCGGCTTTGGTTGCTCGTCAGTTCGGCAAACCGGCTGTTGTGGGCGTGTCCGAATTGAATATCGACATGGTCAAGCGCCAGGTAGAAGTAAACGGTAGAATCATCAAAGAAGGAGACTGGATCTCCATTGACGGCACTGTCGGCGAGCTTTATGCCGGAAAAGTTAAAACAATGGTGCCGGACATCCAGGATCCCTGGCTGATGAAGGTCCTTTCCTGGGCGGATGATTTCCGCAGACTCGGTGTATGGACAAATGCCGATTACCCTGCCGATGCCCAGCGTGCACGGGATTACGGCGCAGAAGGTATCGGCCTGTGTCGTACAGAGCACATGTTTTTCGAGGCCGGACGTCTGCCTTTTGTGCAAAAAATGATCATGACAGATCTGCCGAGTGAACGGCGTGAAGCACTCGACGCTTTGCTGCCTTTTCAAAGGGAAGATTTTGCAGGTCTTTTCCGGGTCATGGACGGACTCCCGGTCATCATCCGTCTGATCGATCCCCCGCTGCACGAATTTTTACCCAACCACATTGATTTGATGCGTGACCTGTCTGATCAAAAAATTCGTCTGCTAAACGCCGGCACACTCGAAGAAATCGATACGCTCTTGGACAAGATCGAAAAGGAAGAACACATTCTCAAACGAGTGGAAAGTCTGCACGAATCAAATCCCATGCTGGGTCTGCGAGGTGTTCGGCTGGGCATCCACATCCCGGAACTGACCGTTATGCAGGTCCGCGCCATTTTTGAGGCGGCCTGCATGGTGGCCAAAGAGGGCATTGACGTGCATCCCGAGGTGATGATTCCCCTGACCAGCCATGTGAACGAGCTGAAGATTCAGCGAAAGGTACTTGAAGCCGAGGCCAAGAAGGTTATGAAAGAACAGGGCATTAAGCCGAAATACAAGTTCGGTACCATGATCGAAATACCCCGTGCCGCCCTTACCTGCGACCAGATCGCGGAATATGCCGCTTTTATATCCTTTGGGACCAATGACCTGACCCAGACCACTTTCGGTATTTCCAGGGACGATGCCGAAACAGGGTTTTTGATTGAATATATGGAAAAAGAAATCCTGCCGGAGAATCCGTTCGCCGTCATCGACCGGGACGGGGTGGGCATGCTCATGGAAATAGCGGTTCAAAAAGGGCGGTCCGTGCGGCCCGATCTCGAATGCGGCATCTGCGGAGAACACGGCGGTGATCCCGAGTCGATTCAGTTGTGCCATGAGCTGGGGTTGACATATGTTTCTTGCTCCCCATTCCGCATACCGGTTGCACGTCTGGCTGCCGCCCATGCAGCCCTGCGTGAGAAAAAGGCTGAAAAATAGTTTTAATTTAACAAATAACAATCACGAAGACACGAAATGTTGAAAGCACGAAATAAAACTAAACTTTCGTGTCTTTGTGCTTTCGTGATGTATTCATCGGAAGGACGTGCACCATGGCACTGTTTCTTGTTCAACACGGCAAAAGCCTGCCCAAGGACAAAGATCCCAAAAAGGGTCTTTCTCAAGAGGGAATTGCCGAAACCGAACGCATTGCCCAGGTCGCCAAAGGATATGCGGTCGGTGTGTCAAAGATAACCCACAGCGGAAAGACCAGAGCCCGTCAGACCGCTGAAATTTTTGAAGCAGCCCTGAAACCCTCAGGCGGTATTCATGAGAGCAGCGGGCTGAGTCCCTTGGATGACGTGACCGTTTTTGCCGATACCATCGACAGCACAAAAGATGTTATGCTGGTGGGGCATCTGCCGTTCATGGAACGGCTGACCGCCTATTTGATCACAGGATCTTCCGAAAAACCGGTATTTAAGTTCCAAAACAGCGGGATCGTCTGTCTGGACACAGACCCGGCCACCGAAACATGGGTGATCAAGTGGACGTTGATGCCGCATATCGGGTAAACAACGGCCGATATGACCTGATAAAAACGTTTTAAACAAGTCATCATCCAAAAAAAATCGCCAAAGGCTTGACTATGATCGGTAAACCTTCGGCGACGGATTTATACTGCAGAACTCGCTTCAAAGCATTTAGCGATGGCTGCAAAGCGGTTTATTCTTTGACTGGTTTACTTTCAGGAGCTTCTTTCATTTCAGAGGCTTCTTTGCTTTCAGGGGCCTCTTTCATTTTAGTGGCCTCTTTGGCTTCAAGGGCACTTTTAAATTCTTTTTTAGGAATTTGCTTGACTTCAGAGTTTTGCAACGTCACATTGGTTTTGTTCTTTTCATCCGTGAATTTTATTGCGCCGCCCTTTTCATCTTTGATTTTCTTTGTGTAATAAACATTGCCGCTGGCCGGGTCTTTGACCATGTAATATCCACCGCAGCCCGCAATCCCGACTATAAAGAATAACGCCAGTAGAATTGCAAAAACTTTGTGTCTCATTTTTCCTCCTTTTGTTAGATGATTGTGTTATATTATACGCAAGTTTAGCATTTCGATATTGATTAAAAAGCCTCTGTAGCGGTGTTTCTGGAAATTAAGGGTGCAAAACTAGAGTATTTATCTTTTATAAAAACACTTTATTATAATATTAAAAATATTTCAAAGACAAGATATAATTTTCCATGAGAAGCCCGGAGGAGGATCGTTATGTACGATACCGTCAATTCTTATTTTCGGTTTTTGAGGCATTACAAAATTGTCTGCACGGGTTTGCTATCTCTATCATTGATTGTAGGTTTAACCGCTTGTTCAACAAAAAAGCTAAATGAAATTAACTTGATGCCCGCACCGGACGTCTACGAAGAAGGCGCTGTCGATCCTTTCACCGATACAAATCCCATCGAGAAAATTCCATACCAAGGGATTCTGTATGCCACGGACCGGTCTCCGGCAGACGCAGACGGCCACTTCTACAAGAACGAAAGAGGAAATCTGCTGCGACTCGGTTCTGCGAAAATACAGGCCGGAAAAAAGGATATCACCTGGGAGGAAGCACGGCGAATTTCTTTGCTGAAGAACCGAACAGATAAGTACCCCCTAAAAGTAACTGAAGTAGAGGAGCTCGGCATTCTGGATCGCAGCATTACGGTTTTCACACCTCCGGATTTAATAACAAAGGAACTGTATCAGCCGGCGGAACGTTTTGCCGAACTGATCAATGAAAAATTAAAACAATCCCGGCGCAAAGATATCTACATCTATGTCCACGGGTACAAGGTCGTTTTCGAAAATCCTATTTTGGTCGCCACTGAGTTGTGGCATTTTCTCGGGTATGACGGTGTGTTTATCGCTTATGCATGGCCGTCAACACCAAAGACCCTGGCCTATGTATCGGATGCGGAGACCGCGGCCCTTTCATCACATTTTCTGCAAATATTTTTACAATATCTTGCCGAGGAAACCGATGCCGAGAACATCCATATCGTAGGTTACAGTGCCGGAACCCGAGTGGTAATTTCAGCATTGGCTCAACTGGCAATGCTGCACACAGATCAAGACAAGGCCGCTATTCAACGTAAGCTGCGAATCGGGCATGTGATTCTGACAGCCAGCGATTTCGACCGACAGCTTTTCGGTATTCAGCTCGTCAAGGGGCTGTTGAAGATTCCCCGGACGCTCACTATTTACGTGTCGGAATCCGATTCGGCGCTGGGTTTTTCCAGATGGCTCTTTGGCCGGGAGCGGCTGGGGCAGATGTGGAAAGACCGCAAATTACCGGATATCGCGGCAA
>JAOUGB010000714.1 GCA_029857875.1 Desulfobacteraceae bacterium
TTTCAGAATTATAACGGTTATCGCCAATTATTTGTACAACTTACTTATATTACTGTAAATAATAAATCTAGACTTTATCCTTTAATTGTTTTATAACGCCTTATGCAAGCGAAATAGGAGGCGCTATGAAGCAATTTGAAACACGGTTCAAGCAAGTCGACGTATTGCCCATGGTCAAGCATTTCATGGATGAACTTGACCTGTTCAATTTATTTAAAAAATATGTACGGGCAACCCCGGATAGCCTTGCGGATCATTCGGAAAGCTTATGCATATTAACAGCTAATATCATATGCGACAACAAGCCGCTGTACAAAGTTCAAGAATGGCTGTCCAAATATTCCGATGGAATTGTGGATGAGCCGATAGAGGCGAACCTTTTCAATGATGATCGCCTCGCCAGAGCCCTTTGTGCTCTTTTTGATTCAGACCGACATTCGCTAATGACAGAGGTATCGTGTAATGCAATAAGAGTGCACAAATTACTGACAGATGAAATTCACAACGATAGCACTACGATTACCTTTATTGGCAATTACAAAAATCCGGATCCCGATGCCGTTAAACTTAAGCATGGTCACAACAAGGATTTTCGGCCTGACTGTAAACAGCTTGTCTTTGGTTTAAACATTACTTCTGACGGCCATGTCCCACTAAGCTATAAGCTTTTTGACGGCAATACAAATGATAATGTCACCCATATACCCAACTGGAACGGGCTGCGCACTCTACTAGAAAAAGAGGATTTTATTTACGTAGCTGATTGCAAACTGTGCAGCCATAAAAATCTAACCCATATTGCACAAAACGGTGGCTTCTTTATCACCATCGTCCCCAAGGATCGAAAAGAAGTCAAACAGTTTCTAAAGCAGTTAAAAAGCAACGATATCGAATTCAAAGATGCTTATCAAGTTGAGAGTTCGCGTAAAAAAGGCAAAGTCAATATATTTAAAACATATGAAGCCGATCGGACTAAAAACGGGTTCCGTATCATATGGGTTCACAGCAGTTCAAAACAAGAAGACGATCAAGTCAGAAGACAGAAAAAAATAGATAAAGCCATGGTGGCATTAGAAGAATTATCTCCGAAATTAAACGCATATCATTTAAAGACTAAAAAAGAGATCCGGGCAGCCGTGGATAGTATTTGTCAAGGAATTAAAGAATTCCTTGACGTTAAGATATTAACCGAACGCAAACAAATAAAAGTGAAAATTTCACCCGGCAGGCCCTCTTTAAAAAGTGTTTATAATAACAAATGGGAATTTACACACAGCATCCAATGGGAGTTAAACAAACAGGCACTTTTGGAAGCGTCAAAAACAGATGGAATTTTCCCGTTGATTACCAATACTGCCTTGGAGGCTTGTGACGTATTAAAAAAATATAAAAGCCAGCCGTTTCTTGAAAAACGGTTGTATACCAAAAAGACTGTTTTGGAAGTAGCACCTGTTTTCCTCAAAAAAGAAAAGCGAATTGAAGCCATATTGTTTCTTTATTTTACGGCATTGATGATTGTGTCGCTCATCGAACGAAAGATTCGTATGAATATGGCAAAAGAAAACATAGAAAAACTGCCCATTCTGCCCCAAGGGATGAATTCGAAAAAGCCGACATGGAACAATATCAGGTACTTCTTTCGAAATGTCCACTACTCGGAAATAATCCGCGATGGAATATGCATACAATCAATAGTGAAAGGACTCAGTGATTTGCATAAACAGATCAATCGGCTGTTAGATGTCCCCAGCTCGGTGTACAAGAATCTTCAACCCAGTTGGTGGCAATTCACATATACCTGATTGATTTGTCAAAATAATTTCCAATAATTCTAAAAATATTTTTTCAAAGAGCGAAATGTAAGGTTTAAGACCAAAAAACAGCTATATTTAGAGTTCTTCTTACATATATTCAAATACTTATTGTGGCCCGACCCCAATTCGACTTTATTTGTTACACGTTACTTCAACCCAGCCTTTCTCAAGGCGCCAATATAGCGATCCGTATCCTCTTGATTTTTGTATCTGA
>JAOUGB010000713.1 GCA_029857875.1 Desulfobacteraceae bacterium
ATTGTTGATAAAATTCCACGCTTTTCTTATTTAAACAGCTACACAATATATTGTGGCTCGGGGTATTGATGTGAAACCTGTGATACCTTCAATTCAGTTCTCAAGGTTTTGATACAGATAGCTGCAGAGACTGTCGAAAAAGGTCCAGTTAGCGGTCGATTTTTTTTGGACTTTGCTATATTATGATTCTTTAGCCTTTCATTAAATATTCTTTCAATGAGTAAAGAATCTTCTTCGTTTTTCCTTCAAAATATCTATTATTTTCTTTTAATTTAATTAGTTATGTGATATAGGAGAAGTAATTGAGCGCACCAAGACCTTGAACATATCAACTATTAATTGGAAGGAGAAATGGCCAAATATAAACGTTACGATTATTCACAAAAAATATTTATTCCTGTTTCACTTGAAGATCAATTGATGCCTGGAACATTAGAATTTGCGATTCACACACTTGTAGAAACACGAATGGATATGTCTGTTTTTGATGGGAGTTATAAAAATGACCAAACAGGTCGTTCGGCGTATGATCCCAAAGTTCTTTTAAAGGTTGTTTTGTTGGGGTATTCACGCGGGTTGATGTCTTCTCGAAAGATTGAGCGAGCGTGTTGCGAGAATGTGATCTTCATAGCGATTTCGTGTAACCAGCGGCCGGATCATAGTACACTAGCTTCATTTGTTGCCTCGATGAAGGATGAGATTTCGCCTCTTTTTACAGACATATTATTGGTTTGTGAAGAAGAGAAGCTTTTGGGAGGGACTTTTTTTGCTTTAGACGGATGCAAACTTCCTTCCAATGCTTCCAAACGATGGAGTGGTAAAATTTCTGATATAAAGAAGAAAAGGGAGAAGATCGAGCAAAAGGTCAAGCGATTATTAGCAGAACAGATTGAAGCCGATAAAAACGACAGCGATGGTATAACCGAGCTATCAAACCGTGAGAAACAGATTGAGAAATTACAAAATCAAGCCAAGCGGATTGAGAAGTGGCTAAAGGAAAACGATGCTAAGATAGGGACAACAGGTAAAGAAATCCAGAGCAATATTACGGATAACGAATCGGCCAAAATGATGACATCCCATGGTACGATTCAAGGTTACAATGGCCAAACGCTGGTGGATAAAAAACATCAGGTGATCGTTCACGCCGAAGCTTTTGGCAGGGGTCAAGACCATGACCATATTTCTCCCATGCTTGAGGGAGCAAAAGAAAACTTACAGAAAATTGGAAAGCCAACGGATTATTTTAAGGACAAAATTTTAACTGCCGATACCAATTATCATAGTCACAGCAATTTGAAAAAGTGCCAACAAGAGGAGATGGATGCCTACATTCCTGATATCTATTTTCGAAAACGAGATCCACGGTTTGCAACGCAGACAAGAGGTCAGGTTAAAAAAGAAAAGAAATTTGTTTTAGAAGATTTCACATATAATGAGGCCGAAGATCAGTATATTTGTCCCAATGATAAGATTTTGAAACTAAATATAAAAAAGCACACTGTGGATCGTAACATCTATAGCCGATATATGGCGGATGCCGAAGATTGTAAAAAATGTGCATTAAAGAGCAGATGCTTTTATCGCAAGAACACAAAACGCCGATCATTAGATGTCCCAATCGGAACTGAAGAAACCAATCTTTCCAAAGCAATGCTTGAAAAGGTAGACAGTGAAAAAGGACGCAAAATATATCCTCAACGCATTGCCATTGTTGAACCCATATATGCCAATATCAGAACCCAAAAGCGATTGGACCGCTTTACCCTCAGGGGCAAAATTAAAGTCAACATACAGTGGATGTTGTACTGTATGGTTCATAACATAGAAAAAATAATAAACTATGGCATGGCTTAATAGGATTTGGGGAGGATAGTATAAGGTTTGCGAGTAAGAAGGAAAATAACGAAGTAAATATTTGGTTCTTCTGAAGAAAAATGTTTCGAAAAAGACAGAATTTTGCACAGGGGATTAATGTTCAAAAAGGACTTTTTCGACAGTCTCGCAAGGTATCTCAGGCTATGAGAA
>JAOUGB010000716.1 GCA_029857875.1 Desulfobacteraceae bacterium
CTCAATAACCAGATAAACAACGGCAATGGTCCACGAAAAAAAGATCAGGGACTCATAGAGGTTTGAGAGTGGGGCGTGACCAATACCAAGGCTGTAAGATTCCACCCATCGCATGACAATGCCAATCGTATTACAGATTACCGCTAAAAAAACCGTCCAGGTTGCCAGCCGACCCGGCAATGGTTTTTTGAAAACCCAGAAGGCGATATATAAAAAAGCCGCCAAACCGTATATAAATGTTGTGATGGATAGCAAAAATGAACTGTTCATTATCTTTCCTCTCTATTTGTATTGTCGTCTTTTGTTCGATTTAGGATCTAAGCTTTATGGGCTGTGTTTCAAATCGATCAGTTTTTCAGAAATCCTCTTTATCTTGTTCTGCATGCCAAGTTTATTCTTATTAGCGGTACCTGAAACCATGACTCTGCACTTTTTCCCTTTCTTTTCGATATCGATGCAAAGTCGTTGATGTGACATGAAAAAAGTTATGTAACACCCGATAATCAATAAAATAAACCCGGAGTAAACGACCCAAACACCGGGATCTTTTGTAACCTGAAGACCGGTATAATAACGCTGAGCGTATTCTGACACAGAAACAACCATATCCCCCTTTTGCATCCGGTTAAAATCCGGAAAACGCAAGGAAAGAACGACTTCAACGGACGACCCATTATTATGAGTAAGAATCCCGATAAAAGCTTCTCCAATGGGTTGGCCTCTGAATTTATAGGAACTGGCATAATCTTTGAGAACAAACTTCCCCCCGTTTTCCGGGATATCAATCTGCTGACCGACCAGCGCCTTTTTCTTATACTCTTTCCCTGTTTTTCTGCTTGTAAAATTCAGCGTAGCTTCTTTTGGAGGAAGAGGACCATAACTCGATTGAAATATATTTATCCCCTTGTAACGAAGGGGATCGTTTACAACAATATCTTTTTTAAATACCGGCTTGCCATGTTCGATGATGGTTAAACTGGAACGAAATTCTTTAGGTGTTCCTGAATCATAAAAACTGACGTTAAAATCCTCGCACAAGATCCCAAAATCCAGAGATTCTGTCCGTCCGGGATTACGCATTCTGATGCTGTTTACCACCTCGCCTTCGGGGATGTTGACATATCCGTCAAAACCGAAAAAAGATCCGATGAGTGCTCCCATTAACAGCAAAACAATGCTCAAATGCACACCATAAACACCCAGACGGGCCCAACGCCATTTCTCAGCGAAAATGCAATACCCATTGTCCGTCTGTTCGGTCCTGATATATCCAAAGCCTTTGGATACAAAGGGTTCATAGATATCTTTCAACTGTCCGGACGAACGACTGTCAACAAAATACTCATTGTCAGCGTGGTCCCTGAACCTTGAAAGATTAAAAAGCGGTTTTTTAATAAAAACAATCTTCCATGTAGTGGAAAGCCGATCGATTGAACAGACAACGATATTTACGGTCAACAAAACAATCAGCAGCTGAAACCACCAGGCATGATACATATCGAACAAGCCAAAAACATTAAATAATCTGTAAAGAAACTCACCGTATGCCTGAAAGTACGCGGCCGGGTTTTCGTTCTGCGGAATGATCGTTCCGACAATCGAAGTGGTCGCAAGAGACAGCAGAAGAACTACAGAGAGCTTAACAGATGTAAAAAATTTCCATATTTTATTTGAATTATTCAGAAGATACCTCCATTTTTTTCAATTATTGATTCCTGAAACTTTATATCTTTTTAACACCTACTTTTTTATTTAGTCATAAAAAAACCGGTCCTCCTCGCCAGATCAGAGAATTATGGCTATGCCTGAAGAATCGCTGGAAGAGTTTGAAGTGAACTAAAGTTTGAAGTGAGCTAAAGTTAAGGAATTCTTCCAATTATATTTTAATGACAGCGCGTTAGCGCTACCTCAACTTTAGGCACTTTAGATCATTTCAAACTTTAGGCACTTGTAATAGGCACTTTAGATCACTTTAGACACTTTTAACTTGTTTAGTTTTATGTAAAACAGCCCCTTTGGGGCGGCG
>JAOUGB010000715.1 GCA_029857875.1 Desulfobacteraceae bacterium
AACCCAAAGGGCTTGAGCAAAGCACCGGCTTCCAGCTCTTTCGGGAATTCATCAAGAGGGAAAGGAACCTTCTCTTTTAATGAAAGAATGAATGCTTTACCCAAGGGATGACTGACCACAATACGCCCTTCAGCTTTCATCATCCTGCTGAGATTAGAGAAAGCACCTGTCTTGTCAACGATGTTGGGATAACAGGCATTAAGGAAAGCCGCATCGATACTGCCTCCCGGCAAGTTGAGATCCCGAACATCCGCCATAATGGTTTTCACGTAGGGGTAGTTTTTTCTCAATTGTTCCAGCATACCTTCTGAAAGGTCGCAGGCATGAATGCAACCGGGCTTATATTTCTTGATAATGGGAATCAAAATTCCCGTGCCAGACCCCACATCAAGAACTGTATCACCCCTGGTGATCTTGCCATGCGCTACGATTTTCTCAAGACGTTCAGGTACGCCCTCAGGCAAAGGCGGCTCAAAGAGTTGGTATAGTTTATCAAATGAATTTTGCTGGAGCCTGTTAATCCTCTGAACTTCCTCTTCGCTGAGAGTCTTAAAAGGTGTCATAGGGGGGCTTTATGGTATCGTTTTATCGTAAAATTTTTTGATTCCATTCCCAATATAGCCTGAATCCGCGTTTAACATGATCGAATTCCCTTATGAGTCATTTTACATCGATTCGGATCGGAGCATAAATCATTTAAATGCCGCCTACAATTTAAAATAGCCGTCCGGGGCCAGGCTGGTTGCCAACATCACGCTGTTAATATCCTGATGCTCCGTCCAGCTTTTAGCTATCCTATTTTGGGGATCAAGCCAAAATTTCTCGATTGCTTCACCCAAACGGATAAAACGCCTAAGGTATTTAATCTGCGAATAGATGGGGTTATTTTTATCGAACACATCCGGTTTTTCCTCCATCAATCCCTCGATCCTTTCAACCGCGTGTAATCCTATGGCCATTCCTAATTCCCGGAATGGCAGCCTGTATTCAGCTGGAAAACTTAAAAAACGACTTAACATGTAAGCATCCAAACTCGCCAGCGAAGATTCCAACAAATCCTTCAATAAGACGGTATCGGTAAATCGATCTTGAACTATTAATTGCAAAATTATGTATGCATGGCACAGGAGACAGCCGAGGCCGAGGGGATCATTCGTAGCCCAATTTTTCCCTTTGCAGAGCAATTCAATATCGGCGATTTCTGAATCGAGGTCCGGCCCGGATGTATTAGAAAGCTCAACTGCCGTCGCCTGAATCTGATTGTAAGTGATTAAACCATCCAGTGGATCATGATGTCCCATGGAGGATACCAAAGGATAGGAAAGATCAATGCTCATCTTCCAATACATCTGTTTCGATCCGGATCTTAAAACATGCACAAAGCCGGCATGGGCGGCTTTTGCAAGCTCAATAGCCCAGACGTTGAAGGTTGAGTTTCCAGTAGACCGGCTCACTCTGTTGAGAGCATGCATCCATTTGGTCAAATAATGATAGTATTGCCCGTCTCGATCCCATTCCAGATTGTCGTCGTATGGATCATCAGGCTTACGTTCGTTCATCTGCTTACCGATTCGCAATCCACCGATTGTAGGATGCTTTCTGCCTTCTTCCTCGGTGTGGCCGCTGATCCAACCGGTTCGAGGGTCGTCTTCACGATGCCGCCCAAGTATGTAATGAACCTGATCCACTAAGAGCAGGGCTAAATTCTGCCAGCTTTCATCCCCTATCCGTTGGTAAAGCTCAAGAAAGTTGCAAACGGCAAAAGCATCCGTCCAGAGATATCGCCGTGGGGACTTTTCAACTGTTGAAAGACCGGTTGAATCGGAAAATTCGGTCATGATCCCCTTAACAATAGAAATGTTTGCCTGTTGTTTCATATCAAGTTAGATCCAAACCCCTTTCCTGCGCCTTTACGCCTCTGGCTTTATTAAATACTCCTAAACTTGACTTAAATCAACGCAAGATAAATGAAAAGCCAACATTCAAGCGATTAGGTCAGTCAGACATATCGCAGGTTTTTCGAGTG
>JAOUGB010000717.1 GCA_029857875.1 Desulfobacteraceae bacterium
TTGGAGACGGTTAAGCCTGGCCTCATTAGCATCCTCTGGTGCAAGGACACTCTGCTTTTCCTGGGCATCCTGTGCCGCAGCTGTCGCCATCAACATGGACAAAATTATTATTAAAACGTTGATTATCTTTCGATACATAATCTACCTCCGTAGTATACTCTCATCCTATGATTTTACTCATTATCGTTTGTTATCATATATAAGAACTGGCAATTCAAGAAACAAGATGCAATAAACATAGAAATACTATCTTATTGTTTTGAATCGGCGCAGTCCAATTTCAGAATATGTATAGATTTTAAAGTGACTTTTTTGTTGAATATGTTAAATCTGCGTTAAATAAAGCATCTCTAATTGGCGTCTTTTTTTTGTGTGAGTTCCCGAATAGCCTTCAAAGCATTCTGATTGCCAGGATCTAATTCGAGGACCTTTCTGTAACTTTTGACAGCCAGCTCGATTTCTCCGGCCGTCATATAACTGAAAGCGAGGTTTGAATGAGACCGCCAATCATCAGGATAACGTTCGGCCGTCAATTTGAGTACGGCAATCGCCTCCTTATGCTCCTGGTAATCTAAGAGCTCAAGTCCCAGAAGGCTCAATTCGCGCCATCCATGCCCAGAAGCCCGTTCTTTTGGATTCTCTATCACTTTTTGATGCTGATTGAGCAGGTGTTGCCGATATTTTTCATCGGCCTTTCTGGCCCTAACGTTGTCCGGGAAAAGCGGAAGGAGGCGGTAGTGATGTTCTCCCTTTTTGAATTCTTCGTTCGCATCGAATTTTACAAAGGTGGAATAATCATGGAACAGAAACATATAAACCACATTGTTTTTTAGGTCGCAGATATTGGAATACTGCGTAGGATATCGACCTTCCACATGACAGGCCTGAAGGACTGCTTTGACATCATCCACTCTTACAGCGTCTTTCTGTTCTTTTATGGATCTGAGCATCGAGGCGGCTGTATCCTCATTAACTCCGATGGCCTGGAATCCTCCCTTATCGCGGATGAACTTCAATTCGCCATCGATCCATCCGACAATCGCTGAAGCTCCTGTGCGGTCGGCAAGAAGATATCGGGCATTGCTGAAACTGCTTTTATTGTATTTGTTATAGACGGAAATCGCCTCTTCTACAGTCGCGCATTCCTCCATGACTTTTCGGTTCAGGTTGCCTGCATAATCGAGACGCTTTGGAGACGGCCTCCAGTCTGTTTTATAGCCGGCGACGGCATCAAAGAACAATCCCTGGTCGTTCATCCCGCCTTGGGGATAGTTGACACTATATCCGAAATACGTGATTCCGTATTTCCCTTTTTTCGGCGGCTCGAACCAGATTTTAGTAAGAGGATTGTCAATATCCTCATTATTGCCGGCCAGGACGCAATCCCCGTGAGCGATTTTAAGGATGAGGCAGGGTAACATCTGAAGAGGAAAAAATAACATGATCAACATAGAGAGGATAAGAGTCTTTTTTTCTTTCCGTAAGCTTTTCATTTTAAATGTGAGCTCCGAATGTTTCATTTTGATTATCCTGATTATTCTTTATCTTTTTATAGAATAACAATTTAAGGTGCCAATGTTAAGCAATCCGTGTGTTTAATATGGCGAAGATGATCTCAAATTTCCTAAGGGATTTTTTTACGGATAGTTAACAAAATATGTTCATATTTAAACAACCTCTAACCTTATGCGAACACAAAGAAAGAGAAAGATCTCAATTTTCCGTTTTTCTTACAACAAGGCTTGATTTGACAAGAGGTGTCAAATCAAGGCCATCTCAGTGATTGAGATTTGTTTCTTCGTATATTTTGAACAGCGAGAATGGCTTGAATGCAATAAAAAGAGAATAAAATTAATCCATACTTTCCATATTAAACACAAACATCGCTTAACAGAATCACTTTTATCTCTCAAAAAATGTTGATATGAGGAGTATATATTTTTGTTCAAATACGGACATGAGTTGTTCATAAATGATACATGTATGTTTAATAAGTAATTGAAAACCCCAAGAAGATGAATTTGG
>JAOUGB010000718.1 GCA_029857875.1 Desulfobacteraceae bacterium
ACCAGAATCGGGCGGCACCCATTAACGCGCAACTGACCATAAGCCCGGGGATGACTCCCGCTTTGAAAAGGTCCAGAACGCTTATATTAACCGTGAAACCGTAGACGATCATGAGGATGCTGGGGGGTATCAGAATCCCCACGATCCCTCCGGCCGCCACGGTAGTTGCAGCAAATTCATCGTTATACCCCTGTTCTTTCAGCTCAGGGATCATGATTCGGCCGATGGTGGCCACTGTGGCGGAGTTGGAGCCGGAAATTGCTGAAAATAAACTGCAGGTGGCAACCGCAGCCATGGCCAGCCCCCCTCTGAGGGGGGCCAATACCCGTCGCGCCATTATGGATAATTTTTTGGCGATTCCACCGGCACCGATAAGATCTCCGGTCAGAATAAACAGCGGCATTGCCAGCAGCGCGTAACTACTGATGCCCTGGTAGGATGTAATCCCGATGTTCTGGATGGTAAAGTCGATAGCGATCGAGGCCATTGTGGCCCAGAAAGCCACACACAAAAAAATCGGCACACCAACGATAAAAAAAATCCCGGTAATAATGGAAATGATCCAAATTGCTATATCTTCCGGTATTCCGAACATTCTGCCCCCAATAAAATTTAGTTTGGGTAAGGTTTATTCCATCGTCACCGTTGGATTCATTTTCAGCGGTTCATTGCGAATGTAATCTTTGATATCTTGTATTGCGCACTGGATGACTCGGACAACCAAAACCGTAAACGAAGCGGGGATACACGCCGGAACCACCCATTTCGGTATGGTTTCCGTGCCGTATATCAATGCCCCGACTTCATGAAGCCGAATAATCTGAAGCATAGAATAGTAGGATGCAACAATCGCGAAGGCGATCCAGAGCGTATAATCGAGCATCAGAAGACATAGCTGCACGCCACGCGGCAGTCTGTTTCGTAACGCCGCCAGCCGGAGATGCGCCCGTTCCTTGACGTTCCAGGAGCACCCCAGCCAGGAAAACCACACAAACAAGGCAATACAGACATAAACCGCCCAGTGAAACGAGGTGCGGAAGACAAAACGTTGCACCACCCCGATGGCCATAATCGCCATCATTAAAAAGTACATCGGGAAAATCAGGACATTTTCTATATGTTCATCAAGCCAGTGTAAGATCTTTTTTGCCATTGGCTTCACCATGTCTTGGATAAATTTTCAGACTGAGTCATTAAAAGGGCCGAAAGCGACCGCCTTCTTTAGTAACGGAGCGATCGCTTTTGGCTTTTAGAACGAAATTAGGTCTTTTTCTTGGTGCTTTTTACATAATAGCCTTTGCCGCGTTTCCATTCTCCGTCTTTCCACCAGGGAGGATTGGGCTTCCACCAGCGATGGGGCGCAACGTCCATGGCATAGGCGCCTCGGGGAACTTCATGGGCAATGGCATACATCTTTTCAAAGATATCGCCCCGTCCGTAAAGTTCGTTTTGCTTCTTCATCTGATCGGCCCACGCATCAGGATTATGCTTGGGTGAAATGAGCTTCTCCAGCTTATCCATTTCCTCGTCGGACCAAATGACGTTGACAATATCGTTTCGCCAGTG
Organism: Desulfobacteraceae bacterium; assembly: GCA_029857875.1. Taxonomy (GTDB): domain Bacteria; phylum Desulfobacterota; class Desulfobacteria; order Desulfobacterales; family UBA11574; genus UBA11574. The sequence continues at coordinate 1,567 of JAOUGB010000718.1, forward strand.
CTCGCTGCCTACCGGCGGGTTTTCAAGATCTGCGCCGGCCCTGATCGCAATGGAGGCTTCCTCCTTGCCGAGAACACCGACCTGCGTCAGATAGGCCGATTCCATGATGTCTTCCTGGAGACGCTCGGGCAGTTTATGCAGCTTTTTAAGGTTCATGCCGGTAACCCAGTTGCCCGAGCAGTATTTGAGGTACAGAAATTGCCCGGTATATTCCGTGAAATGGATCATGCTGAAGGGAATCTCCCAAGCTTCGGCACCGTCGATAGCCCCCTGCCGGACCGCATCCACAACTTCCTCAAAAGAGATCGCCACCGGATTGACGCCCATCAGTCTCATGCTGATCAGGCCGAAATAGGTGCCGGTGGTTCGGATCTTGGCACCGGTCGCCCGGAGCTTGTCCAAGGAGTCAAGAATGGGCTTGCCCTTCCCGAACTTCCGTTTGCTCATGAAAAAGCC
>JAOUGB010000080.1 GCA_029857875.1 Desulfobacteraceae bacterium
CTGATGTATATCCACATCGCAGAGATGTTGGCCAGGAACGCCAGAATGTACCCGGACGAGGTTGCCCTGATCGAGAGAATACCCGCGGAAAGCAGAAGACAGGAGATCACTTGGCAGCAGTTTGATGAGCGGGCAAACCGCTTTGCAAACATTTTAACGGAAAAAGGCGTCAAGAAAGGCGCTAAAGTTGTGCACCTCATGTATAACAGTATTGACTGGCTGATTGCCTATTTCGGGATTGTCAAAACAGGTGCATGGGTCGTACCCCTCAACTTTCGCTACACCAGTGAAGACATCAAATACTGCCTCGACGTTGCGCAGCCGGACGTTTTGCTCTTTGGGGATGAATTCACCGAGCGGATAGACGCTATAAGGGACCAAATTCCGGTGAAGCATTACATCTGCGCCGGTAGAGAGATCCCGGATTATGCCGACCCTTTTGCCGAATTGCTCAAAGATGCGCCTGCCACGGCCCCCGATGTAATGCTGGGTGGCGATGATCCGTGCGGACTCTATTTCACCTCCGGTACCACAGGTCGGCCCAAGCCCATTCTCCTTATCCACAAAAACTTAGTTTGTGCCTGCATTACTGAAAAGATACACCACGGCCAGACCCGGGAGGACAATTTCATTTTGATACCGCCCCTGTATCACACGGGCGCCAAAATGCACTGGTTCGGCAGCTTCATTGTCGGCGGCCGGGCCGTGATTTTAAAGGGCGTTTCCCCGGAATGGATCCTGGAAGCCGTCAGCGAGGAAGGGGGAACCATCGTATGGCTGCTGGTGCCATGGGTCCAGGACATCCTGTTGAAGCTGGACAGCGGGGAGCTGAAACTCGAGGACTATCGGCTCGATCAATGGAGACTGATGCACATGGGGGCCATGCCCATTCCCCGGTCTCTGATCGAGCGCTGGAAGGCGTATTTCCCCTCTATGGATTATAATACGACTTATGGCCTTAGTGAAGCCTCGGGACCGAATTGCATGCAACTTGGCATTGGAAACATTCATAAAGTCGGTTCCATCGGGCGTCCCGGATTCAACTGGGAAGCCCGCATCGTCGGAGAAGATGACCGGAATGTGCCGGATGGCGATGTCGGAGAACTTATTGTTCGGGGCAACGGAGTGATGCGTGAATATTTCAACAACCCTGAGGCCACGGCGGATGCCTTAAAAGATGGCTGGCTTCACACCGGTGACATGGCAAGACGAGATGGGGACGGCTTTATCTACCTTGTTGATCGAAAAAAAGATATCATTATTACCGGCGGCGAAAACGTCTTTCCCGTTGAGGTTGAACACTTTGTATTTCGCCATCCATGCGTAAAAGACGCTGCGGCCATCGGCTATCCGGATGAGCGATTGGGTGAAATTGTGGCTGTAGTGATCGAGCTTGTTCCCGGAAAGACACTCACCGAAGAAGAGGTGCTGAACTATTGCCGGGAAATACCCCGATACAAAAGACCACGGAAGGTCTTCTTCGGGGAAATTCCCAGAAGCCCCACCGGAAAGATAGAGAAACCAAAACTGAGAAAGAGATATATAGGAAGAAGTGAAGTACTCATTTAAGGAAGAGACTTTATGACCAAGACTAAATTTACCTACGCCAACACAGCCAGAGAAATGGAGGTTTATGGCTACGATTCTATGATCAAAAGCCATTGCAGAATGTGCCATGGGGGCTGCGGGGTGCTGGCCTACCTCAAAGACGGAAAGGTTGCCAAGATTGCCGGTGACCCGGATTGCCCCATCAACCACGGCACACTGTGTTCCAAGGGAATCGGGTCACTTCAATTGGTTTATCACCCGGATCGTTTGACCCATCCCGTTCAGAGAACCGGCCCGAAAGGCAGCGGCAGGTGGCGACAAATTTCCTGGGATGACGCTCTGGATACCATTGCCGAAAAGATATTGCATTACAAGGAATCCTTCGGGGCTGAATCCATCGTCATGGGCTATGGAACCGGCAGGGAAAACGAAGCCGTAATTTATCGGTTTGCCAACCTTTTGGGAACGCCGAATGTCCTCACGGCGGGTCATTTTTGTTACGGCCCCCGCCTCGCCACCACCATCATTACCTGCGGTTCCAACCCCATTGTGGACTATGAGAACTATCCCAGGTGCATCATGGTATGGGGCAACAACCTGGTCATCAGCAACCCAGACTGCTATAAGGGTGAGCCCTTTTCTCGAGCGTTGGATGCCGGCGCCAAACTGATTGCCGTGGACCCGAGGCGCACACGCATTGCTGCCAGGGCGGATGTCTGGCTGCCGCTCAGGCCCGGAAGTGACACCGCCCTCGCCCTGGGAATGCTCAACGTGATCGTTAACGAAGGGCTCTATGACAAGGACTTCGTCGATAACCACGTCCATGGGTGGGCGTCTTTCGTCGAACGGGTCAATGAATATCCGCTAAGCAGGGTGGAGCAACTCACCTGGGTGCCAAAAGAAAAGATCCGGGAGGCGGCTGTTTTGTTTGCCACAACCAAACCGGCCGCCATCCAGTGGGGCGTTGCCATTGAACAGCAAATCAATTGTGCGGATAACAACCGGGCCCTTCTGGCCCTAATGGGGATCACCGGAAATATCGATGTACGCGGGGGCCAGGTCCTGTTCAGACCGCCCAAAATCAGAAATGTGAGCCAATTCGGCGCCCACAAAATGCTCCCCAAAGAACAGGCTGAAAAACGACTGGGCGGGAACCGGTTTCGCCTGGCAGGGAACTTTGCCATTATTAATCCCAAATGCGTCTGGGATGCCATCCTTGACGAGACCCCCTATCCTGTAAAAATGCTCTTTTTGATCAGCTCAAACCCAGTCATCACCCGCGCCAATGCCAGGCAGGTATACCGGGCCCTTGAAAAAACGGAATTCATGGTCGTCTCCGACTTCTTTTTAACGCCTACAGCCGAACTGGCGGATCTTGTTTTACCGGCGGCAACCTGGCTGGAGATGGACTATATCGGTGATTTCTGGAAGCGACACGGGTATATCCTTCCCAGGCGGAAAGTGGTCCAGGTCGGAGAGTGCCGATCCGATCATGAGATGCTCAACGACCTTGCCCATCGGGTGGGTCAGGGAGAACACTGGTGGGAGACCTTTGAGGGCGGACTCGATTACATCCTTGAACCCATGGGTATCACCTGGCAGGAATTTAAAACCATGGAATACATCCGGGGGGAGTTGACGTACGAGAAATACAAAGAACACGGCTTTTCTACCCCCACCAAAAAGTTTGAACTCTATTCCACGCTGCTGGAAAAATGGAATTATGATCCCCTTCCACAGTTTCGAGAGCCCCCTGAAAGCCCTTACAGTACGCCGGAGTTATTCGAAGATTTTCCATATATCCTGATCACGGGAAGGAGACAGCCCGGCTTTTTTCACAGCGAAAACCGCCAGTTGCCCTGGCTCAGAGAACTCCACAAGGATCCAATGGTTGAGATACACCCCGAAACCGCTAAAAAAGAGGGCATCCTCGAAGGGGATTGGGTTATCATTGAATCGCCCCGGGGCAAGGTCAGGCAACGGGCGAAACTTTTCGCCGGCATGGACCCGAGAATCGTTTCGGCGGAACACGGCTGGTGGTTTCCCGAGAAGAAAGATCCGCTCCACGGTTGGGACGAATCCAACATCAATATTCTGACGGATAATGCCTATGACACCTGCGACCCGGCCATGGGCGCCACCAACGTTAGAACACTCCTGTGCAAGATATATCCCGAGAAATCGTGAAGGAGACCGATAATGAAGAAATACGCACTGATCATAGACCACATATCCTGCTGGGGATGCAAAACCTGCGAAGTGGCCTGCAAGCAGGAAAATGACGCTCCCGAAGGGGTCAAATTGATCGACGTCTTTGAAGGGGGTTTCAGCGGCGTTGACGATAAAACGGATGTAATATTTCAGTCGAATGTCTGTATACACTGCGATGAGCCCCCATGTGTGGACAGTTGCCCTGAACAAGCCATTGCACAAAGGGATGACGGTATTGTGGTCCTGGACGAGGAAACGTGCACCGGCTGCCGGCTTTGTATGGACGCCTGCCCTTATCATGCCATTTCCTTTGATACACAAAAAGACGTGGCAAAAAAGTGTAACCTTTGTCATCACAGGGTGGACAACGGACTTATCCCCGCTTGTGCCGACAATGTTTGTCTGGCTCACTGCATTTATTTCGGAGATCCTGATGCCGTTCAAAGGCAGATCAATGAAAAACACCTTCGCAGAAACCTGTGAGGCTGGTGTCGAAGCCCGTTGAATTGTGAATTAAGGCAATCGATAACTCTCTCATCACCAATCATGGCAAATTAGACACATAACTTATTGAATTTACCAAATTCGGTTTCAGGCGTAGAGGATCGTATTTTGATGATTCTCCCCGATCGTTTAATTGGCGAATGATAAACATATGTAATTAAGATAAAACCTTGACCCCTCATATCCTCTTATATTATGAATTAATATTAGCCCACCTGAATTTCTTGCTCCCACGGATTTAAAGCTGATTTCTTTCGACACTTATTGTCCGGGTTAAAGCTCTTTCCTTTACGGCACTAACCAATTTCTTTGCCTCTAAACCATTAGGGAGGTGCTTCCATGGCTACACAAGGCTTCAAGCGTAAGCTCACCGCAATCCTCAGTGCCGATGTCAAGGGTTACAGTCGACTCACGGGTGAGGATGACGAGGCCACCGTCCGCACCATCACTGCTTACCGGGAGATTATTACCGATGTTGTCCAGAAATACAGAGGCCGAGTGGTGGACTCTCCGGGTGATAATATTCTGGCAGAATTTGCCAGTGTGATAGACGCAGTGAGTAGTGCGGTCGAGATCCAGCAGGAACTTAAGACCAAAAACGCCGACCTGCCTGACGAGCGCATGATGGAATTTCGTATTGGCGTCAATCTTGGAGACGTGATTCATGAAGATGAGCGAATCTATGGCGACGGCGTCAACGTCGCGGCCAGAGTTGAGGGCCTTTCTGACCCTGGAGGTATCTGCGTTTCTGGTACCGTGTTTGACCAGATCGAAAGCAAGCTTCCCTTGGGATACGAGTACCTCGGGGAGCAGAGTGTAAAAAACATATCTAAGCCGGTGCGGATCTATAAAGCTCTTATGGATCCCGCGGCGGTGGGCAAGGTTATTGGGGAGCAAAGGGTCGAGCCAAGGCGGGGACAAAGAGTAGCTCTTGTAGTGGTGACCGTGCTCCTTCTGATAGTGGGCGGTCTGCTGATTTGGCGTACTACCTTTCCACCAGTACAAGTTGCCTCAGTTTAGAAGATGGCTTTTCCTTTGCCTGACAGACCTTCCATCGCAGTTTTGCCCTTTGACAACCTGAGCCAAGACCCTGAGCAGGAATATTTCAGTGACGGGATAACTGAGGAGATCATTTCTGCACTCAGTATGGTTCCAAAGCTCTTTGTGATTGCTCGAAACTCAACATTTACATACAAAGGCAAACCCGTAAAGGTTCAACAAGTGAGTGAGGAATTGGGTGTAAGGTATGTTCTTGAGGGTAGTGTTAGAAAGTCTGGCGAGCAGATAAGAATTACGGCCCAGCTTATTGATGCCACCACAGGCAATCATCTTTGGGCGGAACGGTATGACCGAGATCTAAAAGACATATTTACCGTTCAAGACGAAATCACAAAAAAAATTATCACGGCCATGCAAATAAAGCTGGCAAAGGGGGAGGAAGTAAAAGCTGCTTCGAAAGGTACAAATGACCTTGATGCCTATCTAAAGTGCTTGCAGGCGAATGAGCTTATTTGCCAAATTCAAAGATCACACCCAATGTATTATATGAAGGCTCATATTTAGCACTTAACTACAGTAAAGTATGGGCTTTTTCGTTTTTAAAGTGGAGGATTTTGAAATGTCCAAAAAAGCAACCTATGAAGAGCTGGAACAGAGAGTCAAGGAGTTAGAGGCAAAAGCAACTGTCAGCAAATTGGCAGAGGCGGCGTTGAAGCATAGAGAAGCCTTTATTAAGTCGGTCATGGATAATCTTCCTATAGGTATCGCTGTGAACTCTGTTGATCCTGCCGTGAAATTTGAATATATGAATGACAACTTTCCCAATTACTACCGAACAACAAGAGAAGCACTTTCAGATCCGGACGCTTTTTGGGATGCTGTCTACGAGGAACCGGAATTTAGGGAAGAGATTAAGAAGAGGGTGTTGGACGATTGTGCCAGTGGTGACCCGGAACGTATGTATTGGATAGATGTGCCGATTACCCGTAAAGGAAGCGAGACATCTTTCATTACTGCGAAAAATATACCGATTCCTGATAAACAGTTGATGATATCAGCTGTTTGGGACGTAACTGATCGCAAGCAAGCCGAGGAGCGGCTTCGGGAGAGTGAGGAAAAATACAGATTGTTGGTGAACAATCTCCCGGGTGTTTTATACAAAGGATATAAAGACTGGTCTGTGGAATTCTTTGATAGAAAGATTGAATCATTGACCGGTTATGATGTTAATGAATTTAACGCCCGGAAAATGAAATGGTCCGATATCATCGTTGAGAAAGATTTTGAAGCTGCCAGAGAACACTTTATCGAGGCTCTAAAAACAGACAAATCATATTTAAGAGAATACAGGATCAGATCCAAAACCGGGGATATACGTTGGATACAAGCAAGAGGTCATATCGTTTGTGATAACAAGGGGGATATGGAATATGTAACCGGTGTTTTTTTTGATATCACCCGTCACAAAAAAGTCGTAGATGAATTGAGGAAAAGTGAACGGTTTTTACAGAATATTTTTGATGCCATACAGGACGGCATTTCCGTTCTTGACAAAAATTTAAATATTATGCGGATCAATAATACAATGGTAAAATGGTACGCCCATGCGATGCCGTTCAAGGGTAAGAAATGTTATGAATTTTATCACGGAAGAACTGAACGTTGTGAGATTTGTCCTTCTATAAGGGCGCTTGAGAAAGGGAGCCTGCAAATGGACATCGTGCCTTTGGTTGAATCAGGACAATCAGTAGGATGGTTGGAGTTGTATTCTTTTCCTATTTTAGACGCAGAAGGGAATCCAAGCGGCATTGTCGAATATGTTCGTAACATTACAGAACGGATGGAAGCTGAACAAGCCCTTCGAGACAGCGAACAGCGATTTCGTACGGTTGCTGACTTCACCTACGACTGGGAATCCTGGATCGCACCTGATGGGACTTATAAATATGTTTCACCTTCGTGTCGACGTATCTCCGGTTACGGTGCCAATGAATTCCTGAAAGACGCTAAATTTCTCGAAAAGATGGTCCATCCCGATGACCACAAGTTACTCGTCCGGCATCTTAAAGATGAGATAGAGAGTATGGATACACAAACAATAGAATTTCGCATAAAAACACGTAATGGCGATAAACGCTGGGTTGCTCACATTTGCCAACCCGTCTACGGTGATGATGGGAGCTTTATTGGAAGACGTGCCAGTAATCGAGACATCACGGAGAAGAAAAGAGGTGAGACGGCTTTACGCAAGGCACACGACGAGTTGGAAAAACGCGTTGAGGAACGTACTGCAGAACTCATAAAAACCAACAAAGAATTAAGGAAGGAAATATCAAATCGAAAAAAAGCGGAGAAAGCTCTGAAACAAAAAGGGATGGAATTGGAGGCAAAAACAATTGGTCTTGAAGAAGCAAATACAGCATTAAAGGTCTTGTTGAAGCAAAGGGAAGAAGATAAAATTGAACTTGAAGAAAAGGTGTTGTTTAATGTCAGGGAGTTGGTCTTTCCCTATCTGGGAAAATTAAAAATGAAAAAATTGGGTGAAAAACAACGGGCCTATATTGGTATTATAGAATCAAATTTAAATGATATTGTTTCTCCTTTTGTACACGGCTTGTCCTCTAAGTTGATAAAGCTTTCACCCACAGAACTTCAGGTGACAAATCTGATCAAACAGGGTAATACCACAAAGGAAATTGCAGAAATTATGAATTTGGCGTCAAGTACAATCGATTTTCATAGAAACAATATTCGAAAGAAAATCGGTATAAAGAACAAAAGAATCAACCTTAAAACATACCTGTCATCCCATTCATAATATGGGGTTTTCCCCCACATTTTACCCACAATCATCTCATCTTGTATATCCAAATTATTTAAGTAAAGTAAGACTCAAGTTCCCATTGATTCCTTGGGCCCTCTTTTCCAACTAAATTGGAGAAGAACCTTAAATTAAAATAGGCTTCAATTATTTTGGTAAGCAGTGACGTGTTCCCTTTATGATCTCTTCTCCGTGCAAAACTTGTC
>JAOUGB010000719.1 GCA_029857875.1 Desulfobacteraceae bacterium
ATAATTTCTGGACGCATATCTTCAGGACACTGTCTCAAAAAATACTGATCTGTCATGCCGGCAATAAAATCCCTGACGATTTCCTCTTTGCGGTGATTTTGAATATAATCTTCAGACATATCTTCCAAAAAACCCTTAAATATCACGGATGAATGATTTTCATTTTCAATATCATCAAGATACTTTTCAAAAAGTATCCCAAAAAGTGTTTTTATGGTGTCTGTCTCTTTTTTTATTTTTGGGTTCATGTAGATGCGCTCAAGGTTGAAATCCTTCAGTCGCTTTAAGGCCTCGGATATTTTCTGACTGAAAGCAATGTAGGTGTTTTGAAAGCTGGTGTTGATAATATCTGTGACAAGATGATAAACAATGGTTCCGTTTGTATCCCCGAGAACATCCACACTCTCTTTTGGGAGGTCGGATCGTTTAATCATATTGAGCCGGATGGCATCCTCTATGTCACGACCGATGTAGCTGATGGTATCTGCCATCCGGACCACACATCCTTCAAGGGTCATGGGCACGAGTTGGGGCAAAGGATTTTCCTTTTTCAGCGCCATCTCTTTTTCTAGCATTTCAAATGTCTTGTTTCGCTCAGGTTTAAGAACCTGGTTATGGACTTCTCCATCATGACAAAGTATCCCATCCAGTGTCTGAAGACAAAGATTCCATCCTTTACCCTTGCGCTCTACACGGTCTAAAAACTGAACGCTCTGAACGTTGTGGTGAAAATCGCCGATACCACTGGCTCTGCAAAGTTCGGATAAAAACCTTTCGCCGTCGTGTCCGAAGGGGGTATGCCCGATATCATGACCCAATGCAATAGCTTCGATTAAATCCTCGTTTAACCCCATATAACGCCCAATGGTTCTTGCAATTTTCGACACCAGTTGAACATGCAGAACCCGGTGTGTAATGTGATCATGGTGAATCAGATAAAAGACCTGGGTTTTGTCGATATATCTTGTGTAGGCCCGTGAATGCAGGATACGATCCACATCCACTGAAAACGTCTGGCGATATCCCTCTTCAAGACGCGCATCATGGAAACGGCGCACCCCGGCGACACTCAATGTGGCCACCGGTGACAATATCTCGGCTTCCCGCTCTTCCAGCGCCAGGCTGATGATGTTAAGATTTTGGTCTTTAAATGTGTCCATTCTCGATCATACGCTCCATAAGTTTGATGTAATCCATTCCTGCCTTGCGAAATCCTTCCTTCCCGTATTTCATATTGGCCTCAAGAACATAAAGTGCTCCGTTATTGTCAACGATGTCGATCCCGACATCATTCCACTGACATTTTCGGGCAGTATCCAGGGCAAGATCAAGGGCGTTTTGCGGAATAGGATCGAAACTGATGGTTGCACCAACTGCAACATTGCTTCTGAAATCATCGGGAGGCGCGATGCGCCAGTAGGCATGCACAATCTCGTTTCCGATAACCACCACCCGAATATCGCGGTCCGACGGTATATATTCTTGGATATATGCCACGGTTGTCAGGCTGCAGTATGATAAAAGCTCTTCCGGGTTACGTATCAAGTATACGCCTCTCCCCATGGCCGATCCTCTTGGAATTTTGGCGATAAATGGAAATTTAAAATGATTGTGAATTTTGCTTTTTTGGCGCTTCCCATAAAATACCCTCGTTTTAGGATGTGGTATTTCGAGAAGATCAAACAAGGCGGTCTGCTTGATCTTGTCCTGTACACATTTGTAAGTATGATAACTGGGAAATGTTTCTTTTCCCATGGCGTCAAACAGTTCGGCATAGAACGTGGTCGGATAGTATATTTTTTGGGCATCGCGAATCATGCCCGCTTCTTTGGGGCTGTAATCACAGAAATTCGGCCGAACACCAAGGGTAATGACATTTTTGCAGTCTTTGAGACGGGCCTCAAGCGCGATGACTTTTTTAGATTTTTTCCATGTCATTTAAATAATCTTTTTATGATATCACGACTCCGCTGGATATGGCTTCCAGACCAGTATATTCGCCGAGTCGTGATATCATA
>JAOUGB010000720.1 GCA_029857875.1 Desulfobacteraceae bacterium
GGGCAAGGGAGGCGAGATATTTTTACTGGACATGGGTACATCCATAAAAATTGATGATATGGCCAGAGATCTCATTCGATTTTCCGGATTTGAGCCAGAGGTGGACATCAAAATCGAATATATTGGTCTGAGACCTGGTGAAAAACTATCCGAGGAGCTCATCATTGAAGGAGAGGATGTTGTTCCCACCAGCCACGAAAAAATAATGGTATTAAAGGGAATGGATTGCAATTTGCAGATTTTAAATGGTAATATACACTATTTGATTCAAATAGCCAAGGATCAAAAAATAGATACGATTAAAGAAAAACTTCAAGAGATGGTTCCTGAATATCGCCCTATTTAACAATGGTTTGTTTGGCGATATTGACATTGATTAAATATTGATAGGGGGTTTTAAAAGCCGTGATGATGGATGCTCATTGTTACGGCTTTTGTTATTTTTCAAGTTATGGTATAGGAAGGAAATTAGGAGCTTTGTCCCCAATTGTGGCTTAATAGAGAAAAAAAAGTAATGACCCTAACGTTTGGTTGCTTTGCTTCAATGAAACTTCACAAAAGGTTAAATATGAAAAGTGAGAGTGCGCTAAAAATTGAAAGCTTGATTCAAAAAGGTGTAAAGATCCCCAACCCTCAAAGTGTTGAAATTGGCTCTGAAGTGAATATAGACAAAATATCAGGAGAGGGCGTAACCATTTATTCCGGATGCAAAATCTTTGGGAGTTCAATACTGATATTAAAAGGGACCAAACTGGGGTATGAGGGACCTGTCACCATCGATAACTGTCAGGTTGGACCTCAGGTCGAGCTTAAAAGCGGGTTTTTCAGAAACGCCGTTTTTCTGGAAAAGGCGAGTCTGGGATCAGGTGCCAATGTCAGGGAAGGAACCATCATGGAAGAAGAATCAAGTGTTGCCCACTCGGTTGGTCTGAAACAGACCATTCTTTTTCCTTTTGTGACCCTGGGGAGTCTGATAAATTTTTGCGATTGTTTGATGTCCGGCGGTACAAGCCGAAAAGACCACAGCGAAGTCGGAAGTTCTTATATACATTTTAATTATACTCCCAATCAAGACAAAACCACACCATCACTCGTCGGCGATGTGCCCCGAGGTGTTATGCTGAACCAAAAACCCATATTCCTCGGAGGGCAGGGGGGGCTCGTAGGGCCGTGTCGTCTGGAATTTGGAACAATAACAGCGGCTGGAACGATATGCAGGAAAGATCAATTGCAACCAGGGCATCTTATTTTTGAAAGCATAACAAAGAGCGGAAATATTCCATTCACTTTCGGTATTTATCCTGGGATTAAGAGAATTGTGTTCAACAACATCGTCTATATTGGAAACCTGATGGCTCTTGAACAATGGTATAAACATGTTCGCTCACAATTTGTTTCAAATGATTTTCCAGAACCGCTTTTAGACGCCTTAAAAGAAAAACTCGCCATGGCCGTTGATGAGAGAATAGAGCGGTTAAAAACACTGAGCCAAAAGATGCCGGCTTCTGTAAAAGTATATCAAAAGATCGCAAAAGAAAATGATGCATCCTCTCGAATATTGAAACAAAAAAATGAGTTTTATAACAAATGGACTGAAATGGAGTTCCATTTCAGGTCGTTGACAAATATAGATGTCAACGAAAACCTGAGGGATATGTTTTTGGAAACGATTCGCCTTGGTATTATAAACACAGGCAAGGATTATATTTCTGTAATTACACAACTTAAAAGCGAAGATAAAAAACACGGAAGCCGATGGCTTCAAAGCATTGTCGATCACATTGTCGATGGTTTTCTAAAAATTATACCATCTTTTGGTAATACAGAAACAAGGAAACTATAATGAGTAAACTTTTCGGCACAGACGGGATACGCGGCGTTGCCAATGAATATCCAATGACATCTGAATTGGCCATGAAGGTTGGAAAGGCGGTAGGGTTTATTTTTAAGGGACACAATGAGCGATCAAAAATTGTCATCGGGAAAGATACCCGGCTATCCGGCGATATGCTCGAGC
>JAOUGB010000721.1 GCA_029857875.1 Desulfobacteraceae bacterium
ATGGCTGCGGCTACTGGGAAAATGCATCTTGTCTTGATGAAGCGCAAGAAAAAAAGCTGGATTTGGTTTGCCGCAAGTTATTGTTAAAACCGGGAATGCGTGTTCTTGATATCGGATGCGGTTGGGGGGGAACAGCCAAATTTATTGCCGAAAACTATCAAGCTGAAATCGTCGGAATCACCGTTTCCGAAAAACAGGCGGAATTTGCTGAAAAATTCTGTCACGGACTTCCTGTTGAAATTCGCCTTGAGGACTATCGAAGCCTGAAAGGCGCATTTGATCGTATTGTTTCTTTGGGTATGATCGAACATGTGGGGTATAAAAACTACAAAACATTTATGCGGGTTGCCCGCCGGTGCCTTAAAGAAAACGGCATATTTGTTCTGCAAACCATTGGTAGTAATTTTTCCATGAGAACAGTCGATCCGTGGATCAGTCGATACATCTTTCCAAATTACCAGCTGCCTTCAGCAAAGCAAATTAACGATGCCATTGAAAATGTATTCGTCCTTGAAGACTGGCACAATTTCGGCCCGGATTACGACAAAACACTATTGCACTGGTTTCAAAATTTTCAAAACAGCTGGAATGATCTTAAATATAAATATGGTGAGCGTTTCTACCAAATGTGGAAATATTATCTTTTGTTTTGCGCCGGCACTTTTCGCGCAAGAGTTAACCAGTTGTGGCAAATCGTTCTCTCTCCCAAAGGTGTTTCCGGGGGATATTTCGCGCCACGCTAACCCAAATATTTCATGAAAAATTTTTGCTACTAATAATTCAAGTCAAAACTCAACCACACAACGCACGCCAGATATGAATCCAGAAGGGCTGTCTCCCTGCTCAAAATAATTTTAGCTGTAATGGGCCGGTTTTGATTCTATTACTTGGAATTGTGGCATCATGTTTTATTAAATTTTTTTCAATTTGCTGGACAAAAGGCGACAGTGTTCGTTTCTCGATTTTTCCGAATCTCTTTCTTTTCTTTGCAAAAGTGATATAGAGCCGTTCTTTGGCACGCGTCATGGCTACATAAAAAAGCCGTCTTTCCTCTTCGATATCAGACAGATCGCCATCCAACGGTTGAAACGGTAATAGACCGTTTTCACATCCTGCAATAAAAACAACGGGAAATTCAAGTCCTTTGGCTGCATGCATAGTCATTAATGTAACACTTTCGGATTGATAGTTGTATGTGTCTGTGTCTGTTTGCAGCGCAGCTATTTTAAAAAAGTCTACTTTATTAGAATCAAAATATTCACAAACATCGATAATGTGTTTTAGGGAGTCATTTGTTTTTTGACTCCAATCACTGGATGTTGAAATTTGGGTGTTTTCTAATAAAAATAAAAGTTTTTGTTCCATGGACATTTTTTTTGTCTTTTGTCTTATTTCGAAAATTTTGTTTAAAATATCAACAAGCTTCATTTGGTTCGCTTTACCCATTTTATTGATGGGAAATCTGCGTGCATTTATCAGCGCAGATTCTAGTGAAAAACGGTTTTCATAACCCCAATTTTTAAAGATTTGAATACCCTTATTATTAATGGTCGGCGTTGTTATTTTTAAACTTCTTTCAAGGTCTGTATAACCACCCGTTCCTTCGATGACTTTTAATAATGAAATCAATTCGCTGATATATTTTGTGTTAAATACGTTCTCTCTACTAACGATTTGATATGGAATTCCTGCTGTGTCGAACACCTCTGATAAAACCCGGCTTTGTTCTGAGGTGCGGTATAACACGGCAAAATCTGAAAAACTTACGTTTCCGGCGTGTTGCTGCCCGTCAACGAGACCAAAATCGATTGAATGAAATCCTATCCCTCCGATTAACCTCTCAATGGTTTTTCCTATAGCCACAGCCTCTGCTTTTTCAGAATTTGTTTCAAAAATACAAATTGTTTTCGGACCCTCAATTTCTGAATAAATACGCTCTTGAAATGTATCTTTATTTTGGGGTTTAATCACCTGATAAGAACCATCAAGAATGGTCTGGGTTGATCTGTAA
>JAOUGB010000722.1 GCA_029857875.1 Desulfobacteraceae bacterium
ATCGCCATTATGGAAATAAAATGGAGCGAAAATACCACCTGGGGGTCAATAAAGGCCATGTAGTTCATATAAAAAGCCCCGGCCATACCGGTAAAAAAAGAACTGACCAGAAGGGATACATTTTTGTAAAGAGTGGTGTTGATCCCCATTGATGCTGCTGCATCCTCATTTTCCCGGATGGAAACAAAATAATATCCCCACTTGGATTTCATGATCAAACGGATGGTATAAATACATGCAAGGGCCAGAACAAAAGCGATGTAATAATAGGGCAGTTTGCTTGTAAATGTCTGGATGATGAGAATGCCCACCATGCCATCGGTCAGGCTTTCCCAGTTGGTGGCGATCAATCGGATAATTTCACCGCCGGCAAGAGTCGCCAGGGCAAAATAAGGGCCCCTCAATCTGAAACATACCCAGCCGACAAACAGCCCGATCAGCATGGAGAAAAAACCACCGAAGGCCATCCCCCACCAGGCGGATATTCCCAGTTTTGTAGCAAATATACCGGCGGTATAAGCACCGACACCGAAAAAAATGGCATGTCCGAAAGAGACCTGCCCGGTATAACCTGCCAGAAGATTCCACGAAGATCCGATGACCACCCACATAAAGATAATGATGACCAGATGCTGGTAGTAACTCGACCGGATAACCAGCGGAAATATTAGAAAGAGAATTCCCAAGATGATCAAGAATATATGATTTTTTTTCATAAGTTCCTCTAAATCCTGGTCAGGCGTTTCAAACCACCGGGCAAGAAAATCAGGACAAGCACAAAGATGATGAAACCGACCATATCTTTATATCCCATGCCGATATACGTTGCACCCAAGGATTCTGCTATACCCAAAACCACACCGCCGACAATGGCGCCCACCGTGCTTCCCATGCCTCCCAGAATGGTAATGACAAAAGCCTTCAGGGTAAACGGCCCCCCGATATCAGGGAAAAGATAGAAAATGGGGATCAACAAAGTTCCGGCAGCAGCAACAAGAGATGACCCCAAACCAAAGGTAATAATGGTGATCCGATTGCTGTTGACGCCCAGAAGGGTTGCCGCATCCTTATCCTGGGCCGTGGCCCGGATGGAACGTCCGATATCTGTTTTGAGAAGGAACCAGAAAAGAGCCGCGGTAAATGCAAGGGCAAATAGAAAGGCGATGATCATGGGCATATTGAAAGAAATATTGCCGAGGAAGAACACCGAAGAACTGTAGGATGTTTTTACGGTCTTATAATCGGATGAAAAAATAAAGCGGGCGATTTCCGCCAGAACCATTCCGATCCCAACGGTCATCAGCACCTGATTTTCCGGAAGGATCGATTCAATTTTCATTAGGGGGTTGAGGAAAAACTTTTGTAAAAAGGCACCCAAAAAAAATAAAGACGGCATGGCAACCAGCAGCGAAATATACGGATCAATGTGCAAGAAGTGGGAAAGGACAAAAGTGATGTACATGGCCACCATCATCAACTGGCCGTGGGCCAGGTTGATAATGCCCATAACGCCCATGATCAGTGTCATGCCGATTCCTATCAGCCCGTAAATGCCGCCGATTAGAATCCCCGCCACAATGGTTTGAAGAAAGACTTCCATTTGGCATTCCTTATTTGGGGAATTACCCGCCGCCGTTATAAATACGGCGACGGGCTTTATTCACGATGACAAATGTCCATCTTGATGGGTTACTTTGGACACTGAATCATATCTAACAAAGAAATGAATTAATACCCCCAGATCTTCATCCAGTCCACAGGATATACAAATGCTTTGGTCGCATGGTCTGTCGGCCAGACCAGTTCCAGTTTTCCATCGATCCACTGAACCACATAAGTGGTAGCCTTGTTCTGGTTCTGCATTTTTCCCCAGGTCGTAAACTTCACCGGCCCGAAAACGGTCATCATGTCGGTTTCGGAGAGGGCCTGCTTGATATCGGTGTTCTTAAAAGACTTGGCACGCTTTAACGTATCCGCGATCACATAACAGGCGGCGTAGGCCTCGGC
>JAOUGB010000081.1 GCA_029857875.1 Desulfobacteraceae bacterium
AGCAAGCCTTACAAGAGAGCGAAAGAAAATATCGCCTCCTTTCTGACAACGTCAGGGATGTTATCTGGGCAAGGGATATGAATTTGCGTCTCACCTACACCAGCCCATCAATCATGGATCAGCAAGGCTATACTGTAGAAGAGGCGATGGCCAGAACGCCGGAGGAAACTTGGTCCCCGGATTCTCTTAAGCTTGTCGGAAAAGTCCTCGCCGAGGAGTTGGAAATTGAGAAGAAGGAGAAAAAGGACCTTTCGAGGTCCCGCACGATAGAGGTTGAAGTCAAATGCAAGGATGGCTCGACAACCTGGGCCGAAGCCAAAATGTCTTTTTTGCGCGATCAGAAGGGTCACCCCACAGGAATCATTGGCGTTACCCGTGACATCAGCGAGCGCAAAAAAGCCGAGGAGGCGCTGCGGGAGAGCGAGGAAAAATATCGGACAGTCCTGGAAGCAAATCCCGACCCGGTGGTGGTCTACGACATAGAAGGTAAGGTCATCTATTTCAACCCTGCTTTTACACGTGTTTTCGGCTGGACCCTGGCGGAACGTTTGGGGAATAAAATGGATGTTTTCGTGCCGGAAGAAGCGTGGAGAGAAACGAAAATGATGATAAAAAAGGTGCTGGCAGGAGAAAGGTTTTCCAGCATTGAAACTCACCGATACAACAAAAAAGGAGAAACAATTCCCGTGAGTGTCAGCGGCGCCATTTATAAGGATAAAAATGGCAACCCCATCGGCAGTGTCATCAACTTAAGAGATATCAGCCATCAAAAGAAACTTGAGGCTCAACTCCAGCAAGCACAGAAGATGGAGGCTATCGGCACCCTGGCGGGCGGCATTGCGCATGATTTTAACAATATTCTTTCCTCTGTGATCGGCTATACGGAATTGGCACTTGACAACGAAAAGAGAGGATCATTTCAATATAAAAACCTTCATGAGGTCTTATCGGCCGGTAATCGAGCAAAAGATCTTGTTAAGCAAATCCTTACATTCAGCCGGCAGGTTGATCAAAAACAAAAGCCGATTCAAGTGAAACCTCTTATAAAAGAAGCGCTTAAGATGCTTAGGGCCTCGATACCATCTACAGTTGAGATCGAGCAGAACGTTCAAAGTGATGCATTGATTATGGGAGATTCTACCCAAATTCAGCAAATACTTATGAATCTGTGTACAAATGCTGCCCATGCCATGGAGAATGATGGAGGACTATTGACCGTCAGCCTTTTGGATGCAGAACTTGATTCAGATTTTGTCTCCAACCATCCGGATTTAAAACCAGGGCCGTATATAAATTTAACCGTGACGGACTCAGGCCGTGGTATATCTCCCGATGTCATGGAAAAAATATTTGATCCTTTTTTTACAACCAAAGAAAAAGGAAAAGGAACCGGCTTGGGGCTTTCGGTTGTTCATGGCATTGTTCGCAGTCATGGAGGCGACATATATGTATACAGTGAGCCTGGAAAAGGCTCTACCTTCAAAGTTTGTTTGCCTGTCATCGAGAGTCGTTACAAACCGGAAGAAAGGGCCGAAAGACCCATTCCCACCGGAACTGAACGAATCCTTTTCATTGACGATGAACCTGTAATTATAAACCTGGGTAAGCAAATCCTGGAGTCTTTGGGTTACGACGTTGATGCAAGAAATAGCAGTATTGAAGCTTTAGAACTGTTTAAGGAGAACAAAGACCGTTTTGACCTTGTCATTACCGACATGACCATGCCCCATATGACAGGCGAGAAGTTGGCGGAAAAACTCATGCAAATACGACCTGATATCCCGGTGATACTCTGCACCGGTTTCAGTTTTATGATAGATGAACAAAAGGCTCTAAACATGGCATCCGGGCTTTTATCTCTAAGCCCATCTTAAAACGGGAAATTGCTGAAGCCATTCGAAAGGTGCTGGACGAAAATCAGTGATCATGGAGCAGGGGTCCCCGGTTAAATTCGCTTCGCTTGTCTTCTTCGAAGAATTTAACGGGGCAGGCAGGGATTAGGATCACAAGTGACTAAAGTGAGCTAAAGTGATCTAAAATGAGCTAAAGTTGAAAACAAATACCAGGGCTTAAAATACAGGGATCGGGGATCGGGATTGAGGATAAAGGGGAAAGGCGCAAGGTACAATGTAAAAGGCAAAAGGAGATAGGAAATAGGATAGAGGAAATAGGATAGAGGATAGAGCCTGCGGATGTTGGAGGCAGATCAATTGAAAATTTAAATTGCCGGCTTCCGGCTCGTAGAGTTCTCCGAGGCGTAGTCCCTCCGAGACGGAGTCTTAAAGCTCGGAGAGAGCTAAGCGACGCCTTCAATCATCAATCATAAATCATCAATCCAAAAACAGAGAGATCCTCTCTCCGAGCTGTAAGCTCATACGAGCTGGAAGCAAATCTAACGCCACCATAGGTGACAGCCGGGTGTCGGGGGGCAGGGGTCAGGATGCACCGCAGGCTTTCAGCGCCAGGTACGCCAGCGCACTGATCAAACCCGCACCGGGCAGTGTCAGCACCCAGGCGACGACAATATTTCCGGCGACACCCCATTTGACGGCCGATAACCGGCGAAGGGACCCCACGCCGATGATTCCGCCGGTAATCGTGTGGGTCGTTGACACCGGAATGCCGCCCAAAGAACTCCCGATAATCGAGGCGGCGGCCGCCGCCTCGGCGCAGAAGCCGCTCACCGGAATCAGTTTGGTCACTCGCATCCCTATGGTCTTCACCACGCGCCAGCCGCCCAGCAGCGTTCCCAGGGAAATGGATAGGTAACAGGAGAGGATCACCCACAGGGGTACGTGAAAACCCTTCTGCCAACCGGCGGCCACCAGTACCATAACGATGATGCCCATGGTTTTCTGGGCGTCGTTGGCGCCGTGTCCTAAACTGAACAGTGCCGAGGAAAGAAGCTGTCCTGCGCGAAACAGGCGATCGACGCGAAAGGGAGACCAGCGGCGGAAAATCCAGGCGGTGGTGATGGAAAAAGTGATGCCAAGAAGAAAGCCGATAAGCGGCGAAAGGATGATAAAAGCGGCGATTTTGATGATGCTTTCCATCATCAGCACCTTAACCCCGCTTTTGACGAGTCCGGCCCCGATAATGCCGCCGACCAGTGCGTGGGAGGCACTGATGGGCAGGCCCAGCATCGTGCAGGCATAGGTCCACACAATGGCCCCCAAAATAACGGCCAGAACAAACCAGAGCGACAGAACCTCCGGTGACACGACCCCCTTGCCGATGGTCTTGGCAACCCCCACGCCGAATATAAAGGCGGCAGCCAAATTGAAAAAGGCTGCCCAGGCTACGGCAAACCGCGGTGTGAGCACACGGGTGGAGACGATGGTGGCAATGGAATTGGCTGCATCGTTCATGCCGTTGAGAAAATTAAACACCAGGGCCAGAATAATAATGATAACAGCTATAATCGTCGGTTCCATCGACTCCTGCTTAAAAGCGAATTGAAAACCCCATCTAATGCCCAATGGCCGCGTTGTACTCCGACTCAAAATACTCACATACTATCATGTATGCTGCGTTTTTTCGTCGTCGCACGCCTTGTCCTTGAACATAACCTGAGGCTTTGAAACAACTTTTCTATGCATTCTTGATGATAATCGTCTCAATGACGTTGGATAGATCCTCACAGCGATCAATGGCATCTTCAAGGCTTTCATAGATTTCCTTGGCCTTGATCACATAAAACGGATCCGAAGCTCCTTTGAACAAACGTTCCAGGGATGTCCGAAGCACTGCATCACCCTGATTTTCAAGGCTGTTGACCTCCACGCAGATTTGAAAGATCGCATCCCGGTGTTTCAAGTCCTTGAGCATGCCCACGGCCGAAGATATCCTGTCAAATGCTTTTTGGAGGATTGCGATCATTTTATCGATGTCCTCCGGTGGCGTCGGCAGATCATAAATATCCATGCGCGCATTGGCTTTTTCAACCAGATCCATGACATCATCCATCCGGTTGACGAGCGTCTGGATATCTTCACGGTCAAAAGGCGTCACAAAGGTGTTGTTCAGCAACTGGATAATTTGGTGGGCGACCGCATCGGCATCATTTTCCACATCTTTAATCTGTTGGGTCAGTTCTTTCCGGCGTGAGTATTCTTGAATCAGTAATTCAAACAGGTCCAAACCTTTCTTGATAACCGCTGCCTGCTGTTCAAAAAGTTCGAAAAAACGGCGTTCCTTGGGCAAAAGTTTTTTAAACATAACCGACATCCTCACCGAATCTATGTTTTCTGCAATTCTTTTTGTCGCCTTTTTTTGAAAATATATGGCGATGGGCTAGGTTCATCGAAATTCGCTTGAATATTACCAATCCAAATAACATTAGATAAGACTTCAGCCTCCGGCTCGTAGAGCTCTCCGAGACATAGTCCCTACGAGACCGAGTCCTACGCCTTGGAGATCAAAATTTAAGTGTGCGAAACTTGAGAATCATACTTTATTTGGTAATGATTTCCTTTATGCCCCCCGAAATGAGTGCTGGAAGGTCGGTAAGGATATACAACAGGGAAAGGTCGCCTAATAAGGCAAGGTTTTCATGGATTATATATCAATGACTCAACATAAAATCAGTCAACGCCGTTCGTTCGGAATCGGACATGGCCTTTGTCTTCTCAATCTGCCTTTTCATTGTGCCGGCCCTTTCCGGATCGACAATCGGATCGGCTTCCCCCTTAAAATACCGGATAAGTTGTTCTTTTTTCCCTTTATAGGCCTTGGCCAATTCAGAAAGGGAAGGAATTGTGCCGGAAGAGCTTCCCTGCTTGTGACAAAAAATGCAGCCTTTGGATTTAAAAATTTCCTCTCCCTGCTCGTTTGCAGATAATGCTGATACAAAAAACAAACATAAAAAAATAACAAGAATTGCGCCTGATGTTTTCATGGTTCAGCCCTCCTTTTTTGGGAGTTTTTATTTTTGGTTCTTCTCCAATTTGGTTGGAGAAGAGGGTCCAAGGATTCAAGGGTCCAAGGATTCAAGGATTCCCGGAGGAACCACCCGCTGTTCGATGAGCGATTTATCCGGATATCGTGAGTGTCAAAAAAAGTGTCGATCCCTCGCGATTGATCAAAAAGAGAATCGTGTCTCCCTTTTTATACTGTTGTATTTTGCGGTTGAAGGCTGTTATGCTTTTAACCGGTATGTGGTCGACCTCGAGGATGATATCTCCGCTCCTCAAGTCGGCTTCGGCTGCCGGAGAATTGCTTTCAACATTGACAACAATAAGGCCGCTGGTTTCCGCCAGGTCATATTGTTGTGCAAGTTCAGGGGTAATCTCCTGCAAGGTCATTCCAAAACTGGGCTGGGCTTTGGATTCCGGCTGATATTCTTCTTCTATTTTAAACTCACCTACCCTGACCTCTGCCCTCATTTTCTCCCGATTGCGAATGACTTCCACGAAAACCGTTTTGCCCACAGGTGTTGAGGCCACAATATAAGGCAGTTCTCTGCTTTCCCTTATCGGTTTATCGTCAAAAGAGACGATCACGTCTCCGCGCTTGATGCCGGATTCATCGGCCGGACCTCTTGAATCAACATCTGAAACCAGGGCGCCTTTTTCATCCTGAAGATTAAGCTTATCTTTGAGTTCAGGGGTAACTTTCTGAATTGTGACACCGATCCATCCCCGGATCACCTTTCCCTTTTTAAGCTGGGGCAAAAGTTCTTTGACCATGTTGATGGGAATGGCAAATCCGATGCCGACGCTCCCCCCGCTTTGGGAAAAAATAGCCGTGTTGATACCGATAACCTCACCGTCGGTGTTCAAAAGAGGACCTCCGCTGTTACCCAGATTGATAGGGGTATCGGTTTGAATAAAATTGTCGTAAGCGCCGGCGCCGATCTGTCGGTATTTGGCACTGACGATTCCCGCCGTCACCGTATTTCCCAGACCAAAAGGATTGCCGATGGCAACCACCCAGTCGCCGACCTCCAGCCGGTTGGAATCACCCAGGATAAGCGGGATGAAAGGCGTGTCTGATTTGATACGGATAAGCGCCAGATCTGTCATGGGGTCACGTCCGACGATTTTGGCGGAAAATTCTTTACCATCTGCCGTACGAACTCTGATCTCATCGGTCTGTTCAACCACATGGTTGTTGGTCAGGATAAAACCTTTTTGGTCGATGATAAAACCGGTGCCCAGACTCGTCTGTTTATACTTTTTGGGTATCTGACCCTCAAAGTAACGTTCAAAGAAATCTCTCATCGGGTCGTTCGGACCGAAGGGCATCGGACCTTCTCGCTCCTCTTTGATGATCTTGACAGTACTGATATTGACCACCGATGGATTGGCGATTTTAACCAGATGCGAAAAAGACGCGGGAGCTTCTGCGATATTTCTCGCGGAAAAGGACTCCGATGGCCCCATCACAAGCAACACGGCGATAATGACCCAAGCGGCCAAGAATCTGCCCGGGATCAGGGGTATTCGGACAGGGTTGTTTTGATGCACCTTCCGTTTTTTCATGACGTTTTTCCTTCTTTTAAATCGAGGTCTTTTAAGTTCGTTTCGAATTTAGCAAGTATGTGTTCTAGGGCCAGGTTCCAGCCTGCCACCAAAGTATCGGGAGAATTTCCTTTTATAAGGGATTCTTCGTGATATGTCTTTTGAAAAACGATGACCGGTCGGGAAGATACATTTCGAACGAGGAAAAACTGTATTTCCAGCACGGCCTTGGGGACCTTGGTATCCCTGTAATCTCCATAAAGGGCGCTGATCACACCTTCCAGTTCCAAGGTCGGTTCAACAGGGCTTGAGGAACTCATAACATACTGAAACAGGCCTGACCCTTTGAGCCATTTTTCCACTTCTTCGGCAATCATCGATGCCGGCGGAATGAAAAATTCGTTATAAAAATCCGACGCATAATTGAGATTGCCTTTGCGGTAGACAAAACCTTTGCCTTCGAACCGCGGGGAAGCCCGGAATCTGCGGATTCTCAGGACCGCATCCGATTTTGACAACAAAGGACCCTCGCTCCTTTTAACACTCAGAACAAAAAAGCGTTTTTCAGGAAAACTTTTGTTAAAGTTGAAACATCCCGTCAAAAAGAAGGGCAGCGCCAAATATCCAATAAAGAAAATCATCAGTGTTTTTTTCTTCATTATCTTTCTCCGGTTTTCGGATGCGGCGGGGGCTCGCCGAACAGCACTTGAGAAGGATATTTCTTTGCGTTTTCGGTGATTTCCATGAGATTTTCGGAAATGCGCCGTATATTTTCAACAGCTGCTTCTATATCCGGCTGCTGATCGGAAATAAGGCTGTCCAACTGTCGCAAAATCCTTCTCAAGTGAGTGGCGCTTTCCGTGGTATCATTGGTAATGGAATCCAATTGGGTTGAAAGCTTTTCTACGCCGGCCGAAACTTTTTTGAAGGCGTCGAGCAATTGCGACATGGGCTTCTCTGTGTCTTCCACGATTCGACGTGCGGCAGCCATGGTTGCCGCTGCATCGGGCAATAGCGTATCTATTTTTGGATCTTTTAAAAGATTGGCAACCCGCCGGTTCGTTTCCCTGAGTTCCGTAAGCAAGGTTTCCGCCTGTTCGCCGACCTTTCCCAGGTTCGCCCGGGACAAAGTCCGGTTTAATTCCTTAAGAGATGTGTTGAAGTTTTCACCAATGTTTTTGAGATCTATCCCTTCGAAATTCTTCATAATTTTATCCAAGGCAACACTGAGGCGTCTGATGGTGCTGGACGCGGAGGGGATATAACAATACCTGGGTTCCCATTCGATCTTCAAAGGCGGATTGATTTTCGGGTCCATGTAATCCATCTCGAGATGAGCGGCGCCGGTTAACCCCTGGAAGCTCAGTCGAATCCGCAAGCCCTTTCCGATTTGCTTGTTCAAATCGGATCCGTTTGCCGGCAGACACATAACCCTGAAAGTATCCGGGAACAGATTTGCTCGAATCAGGACATATTGGCGTTCGGTAAGATACGCCTTGCCCACCAGGGTAATTTCCACAACTTTGCCGATACGAACACCGCGAAATTTAAGCGGCGCTCCTTCTTCCAGGCCTTGCACCGATTCTACAAAATAGGTCTCCACAAGAACCTTTTTTTGAAGAAACGATCCCGCCCCTAATACGATGATCGAAACCACGCCGATGACCGATGCCGCGACGACAAACAATCCGATTTTAAAATAATTGGCTTGAGCACTCATATCTCTTCTCGATCAAAGATTCATTTTGCCCTGAAAAGCCTGGTCCTTCCCCGCCAAG
>JAOUGB010000082.1 GCA_029857875.1 Desulfobacteraceae bacterium
ACATGATTTACAAGGGAGAACCTATGAAAACCAAACCAGACATCATCTCTGATGTGAGAAGTTTTATGAAAAGCAGAGTGATCCTTTCCGCCGCCGAATTAGATTTCTTTTCAAAGCTGGACGACAATTTTGTCTCCGCAAAAGAACTGGCTGATATGTCCGGTCTGGATGAAAGGGCGACCACACGAATTCTTGACTGCCTGGTCACTTACGATCTTCTTGAAAAAGAGAATAACCGTTATCGAACCACAGAAAAAGGGTCGCATCTTTCATCCCTGAATCGGGAGTCCGCACTCCCCATGATAAAACACATGAATGTCATCTGGAACAATTTGAGCCACCTTACAGACGTTATCAAAAAAGGGACCAATTCTTATTTAAAACCCGTTGTGGACTCGGAGTCAAAAGCAGACAGAAACGCCTTTATCGGAGCAATGCATGTTGCGGCAAGGCGTATTTCAGCTAAAATAGCGAACGCCTATGATTTGAGTTCCTTTAAAAAACTGCTTGATATCGGAGGCGGATCCGGGGCTTACAGCATTGCTTTTTTGAAAAAAAACCCACAACTAAACGCAGTTATTTTTGATCTTAAAGGCGTTATCCCCATTGCAAAAGAAAAAGTCCGTGAGAATAATTTTCAAGACAGGGTCAATTTCGTAGTCGGGGATTTTTATGTGGATGACCTACCTTCTGGATGTGATGTCGCACTGCTATCAGCCATTATTCACCAAAACAGCCCCCAACAGAATGTTGAGCTCTACCGGAAAATTTATCATGCCCTCGATCCTGGTGGAACGCTGATTATTCGGGATCATATCATGGATGAATCTCGTACAAATCCGCCTGCTGGAGCCCTTTTTGCGTTAAACATGCTTGTAAATACCCAAGCCGGAGACACTTATACATTCAGGGAAGTAAAAGACACCTTAAAAACAGCTGGTTTCGTAGAAGTAAAACTCGTTATATCAGGAAAAGAGATGGATTGCCTTGTAGAAGCGATAAAGCCGAATCCGATATAAGTCTGGATGATAAAAATGAATGAAATAAAAAATGTGTTCCTTAAAAATATTGATGACGTCGTTGACAGACTCATCTCCGAATTATCGTTTAAAGATAAAACAAAAATTGCCAATATGTCGGAAGTCGACCTGGTAAAACTTAATATGTCATGGGGAATATACATTAGAAACGAATTTCGCCTTGAAGGCAATGATCCGCTGTTGAAATCTTTAATATCTTATGCGGGCGTAAATGCAATGACGCCTGAACAGGCGTCGTACATCATAATAAAAGAATTGTGGGAGAAGCTTCAGAATTCTCACGTTCTGAAAATCGTCAAATAGTATCACAATCGCCATTCCTTATATTATAGCACCTCAATTGAGGGAGCAAAGATAAATATTTTATACAGCACCCATTGTTAACGCACCCTCAATAATGTTCTCCGTCTGGTTTCTGGCATAAGGTCCGTTTTGTCCGATCACAAACATCACTTCGATGCGGTATAGATGAATCCAATCTTTTACCAGTGAAGCAGCTTTGATATCATCCATTTGATCAAGATCGACACCGAGCATCTGACGGCCATATCTCAAGGTCGCCTTTCTGGCAGAATCCAAATTTCCGGTCAGTCTGCCATACGATATAATAAGGGTACCTTTCGCGTCCATGACATTCTGTCTGATGCATTCGGAATAATTTTCGGATGACATCTCCTTAAGTTTGAATCGTTCAGGCAATGTTCCGGTTTCGGTGATCCGGCCTTTTGGTATCCATCCACCATGCGGAATTCCCAGTTTTATTGCAATGTCAAGAGCTGCTTGATCTGCTTCGGTTTGTCCGCCTGAAATAATTTTTTTAAGCATGATACTCTCCTTTTATTTTTGCATAGATAGTCTTTATGATTGAACAGCAGCCGTTTCAAAACCTTCTGGTGAGTAATTTTTGAGTTTTTTGCCGAAATTTCCAAGAATTATATCCACTGCACACATTGGGCTACCCTCACACCGGCATCTGTCATTTCACGAACGCCGGATTCAACAGCAGACAAGCCATCATACAGTGAGGATTGCATGTAGCTGCCGGCACGCGCTCCGGACAAACTTAAATCCACAACAATTTGAAGTTTACCTTCTTTAAAATATTTATGTGTATCAATGGAAGATTTTCTGATACAGCTGTTCAACGTGCATCCGGCCATCACCAATATTTTCTTGCCATCATCCATCAAGCCTTCAACCCACTCACGAAAACCATTTGTGTTTGGGAACAATACACTGTTACCGGGCTTGATAAAGTAAAGTTGTCCGGCATCTATTATTCCGGCAAGTGCATCATCCCAATCATAGCTGCCAGGTGGAAACGGACATCGGGTAAACATCGTTTCAACAAAACTGAAGTTCTCAATTAAAAATTGCGCACATTTTTCGAAGGCAAATCGAATCGGTTTAACTTCAAGTTCGGCTTTAGAACCTATTGATTTCATCCAAACTCCCCTTGTAAAGGATCGCTGAGGATCGATGATCAACAGTGCTGCATCATCGCTGGATATTTCAATCGGTTTGATATTCATATTCTCTATAATTTTCTGATAGGTATTCGCAACGCCGATGTTGTCTGTATGTTTCAGCAGATCAGACATGTCATTACAGATTTTGTCCTTTGATGTTGTCTGATACGGTTTGTTGTTCACTTCACGGACATCTGCTGTTCTTTCTTTTGAAATTGCAGTTCTTTTTGATGCAATTGAGGATAAAAAAGGGTGTAAATTAAGAAGCACTTTGCCATACGGACCATAAGGATCTTCTATAATTTGATTCATAAAAGCGATAAAGTTATCCCTGGACATCGGTTTTGCTGCTGTAAAAAGATCAAGAACCGCGAAAACAGGGGCTTCTCTCCAGTGCCATGCCATACGCCGGGCTGCTTCATGGAGTTCTAATCTGGAAAGCACTCCATTTTTGTTTAGATCCAATATGTCAAAAAGTTCATTTGGCGTCATTTTGGTCGGATCACATTTTTTTCAACGTCTTTATTGTCGATTCGTTTGAGTTAAAGGGTTAAAATATTCATCGATGAACTCTTCGGACGACATGATTCTTATCAAAGGGTAACTGGGACTACTTCTTTTGTTATAAATGCATCTGGATGTTTGTTAAACGTATCCTTTAGCATATCTAGGATGATCAGTGCTGGTTTCATGGCAACCCATCCTTTAGGACTCTTCAACTTGACCGCACATTAATGTCACAGGCAGACCTTGATTCCCCTTTATCATTAGGTATCAGGAAGAAAAATCAGGGTGCCCTTTGGGAGTCCTTTAAAGTCGTTTATTTTATCACCAGCCACCAATTTTTTGGGTGGCAGGTAGTATATTGTTTTACGATCTTTGTACTTCTTACCGGCAATTTGGTAGGCGGATCGACCTTTATGAAGCTCGAAAGGACCCCGGTAACCTACAATGAGCTTTGTTTTGGCAGGCAGATCATCCCAGTCGGATATCATTGAACCGACTCTCATTTGACCTGAAGGCATAAAATAGATCGTGGTTTTAAAGTTATACGCTTGACCGGCAAAGGACCATGCCGTGAGCCTGTCCGATATGGTTTTTATGGGATCATCGCTTTTTATCAAAGAAATGCTGTTCTCCTGATTCAGCATCACAACCGTTTTTGCGGGTATTCTGTCCCAGCCTATTTTATCTGAAATTTGATCACCGGTGTATATTTGACCGCCCGGAAATTTGTAGACCGTTGTCTGACTGTCGTAATCTTCTCCGGCGATTGACCAGGCGGTGTTAATTTTGGTAACGAGGTTCGCGTCATCTGTTTTTGCATAATATTCCCGCTGACCATAATATATTTCAGCCAACTGAAGATCAGCCAAAAGCCGTCTAGATTTTACATCAGGATCATAGGTCCAGGTGGGTCCTACTTCGGCTTTTTCGCGAATAAAATTTCTTGCACAACGTTTCCGTCCCCGTTGATTTTTTCTAAACCACCGGTTTGGTTTTCCATAGGCTACCTGGCTGTGAGTCAAGACTTCCCGATCATCCAAGCCATATACCCCTTGCAAAATGTCAACCAATATGCCCACGGAACGATACTGGCTTTCGGTGATGGGTGCGTAATGATACCCGACCAATTCAATTCCAATGGAGATTTTGCTGATATCCGTTTCCCCGTTCCACATGCTAAGACCAGCATGGTCGGCTTCGTATTTCTTGTCAACAATACGA
Organism: Desulfobacteraceae bacterium; assembly: GCA_029857875.1. Classification (GTDB taxonomy): domain Bacteria; phylum Desulfobacterota; class Desulfobacteria; order Desulfobacterales; family UBA11574; genus UBA11574. Next base: position 4,238 of record JAOUGB010000082.1, read on the forward strand.
TACGTGCGCCCGTTTCGAGCAATCACATAATGGGTATGACCGCCATCGGTTGTCCCACTATTGCGCAAACGTTTTCCCTTCAAAACAACCCTTAGCGTCATTTTAAGACCGAGTTCCGAGGTGTGAACAATAATATATTTCGTCTGTTTACGCCTGACTTTTTTATAATTCGGGTTCAACCGTGAACGGTGATCTACAATGGAACTCTGAAAGTTCAGGCGATCTGCCAGAGTATATGCGGCTGAAAAATGTGGTCGATTTAAAATAAACGCAAGGCATAAGGAAACAACCAATATAAATCGTTTATTGTAAAATTTTGAAAAATTACTCATAAATTCCATCACATTCAATACGCTTGCATTAAATAAATATTTGTGAAAAATATAGTAACACTATATTCGGGTTCAAACGACGAAAAAATATTCTAGCCGAAGTTGAGACAGGATGTCAACCGCCGCTTTTTCATGAAAAGGAAACATCATGGGTGACCAACCAAATAAAATCATATGTTCCATGGTTCGGGTGAGCAAGTATTACGATAAGAAACCAGTTCTTAAAGACATATCATTGTCGTATTTTTACGGCGCCAAAATCGGCGTTTTAGGACTCAACGGCTCTGGGAAAAGCTCTCTTTTACGCATCATGGCGGGCGAGGACACGGAATTTAACGGGGAGTTGATTCTATCCCCGGGGCATACCGTGGGACATCTGGAGCAGGAGCCTGTCCTTGACGACACCAAAACCGTCAAAGAAACCGTTGAGGAGGCGTTACAGACAACCGTTGAACTCATGAATGAATTCAACCGCATCAACGAAAAGTTCGCCGAGCCCATGTCCGATGAAGAGATGGATCGCCTGATCGAGCGACAGGGAGAGGTTCAGGAAAAACTGGATGCTGCAGATGCGTGGGATCTGGACGCCCGCCTGGAAATGGCCATGGATGCGCTGCGCTGCCCGCCAGGGGATACATTGGTAAACGTGCTGTCCGGAGGCGAAAAACGCCGGGTGGCCCTTTGCCGGCTGTTGCTCCGCAAGCCGGACATTCTGCTTTTGGACGAACCCACCAATCATCTGGATGCCGAAACCGTAGCCTGGTTGGAGCATCATCTTCATCAATACCCGGGAACCGTCATCGCAGTGACCCATGACCGGTATTTTCTCGATAATGTTGCCGGCTGGATTCTGGAACTCGATCGGGGTCACGGCATTCCCTGGAAGGGCAATTACTCCTCATGGCTCGAACAAAAAAAGGAGCGTCTCAGACAAGAGGAAAAATCCGAAAGCCATCGCCAAAAAACCCTTCAGCGGGAATTGGAATGGATCAGGATGACCCCCAAGGCCCGGCAGGTCAAATCCAAAGCTCGAATCAGTGCCTATGAAAAACTGCTGACCCGTGAAAGCGCGTCTCAAGCCGGAGATCTTGAAATCTACATACCGCCGGGGCCGCGTCTGGGCAATCTGGTGATTGAAGCCGAAAATGTATCCAAGGGTTACGGCGACCGCCTCCTTGTCGAGAACATGTCATTTTTTTTGCCGCCGGGCGGTATTGTCGGCGTTGTGGGGCCAAACGGTGCCGGAAAGACCACGCTGTTCAAGATGATAACAGATCAGGAAACACCGGATGCAGGCAGTATCCGTATTGGAAAAACCGTTCGAATGGCCTACGTGGATCAGAGCAGGGAAAGTCTTGATCCGCAAAAAACCATTTGGGAAGTGATTTCAAACAAAGAAGATGTGATCGAACTCGGCAACATGTCAGTCAAATCAAGGGCCTATGTGGCCCGATTCAATTTTACCGGTACCGACCAGCAAAAAAAGGTCGGCATGCTCTCGGGCGGCGAACGCAACCGTGTGCATCTCGCCTGCATGCTCAAGCAGGGCGCGAACGTTATTCTCCTTGACGAGCCCACCAACGACCTTGATGTGAACACCCTCCGGGCCCTGGAAGAGGCTCTTGAAAATTTCGCCGGATGCGCGGTGGTGATCAGCCACGACCGCTGGTTTTTGGACCGTATCGCCACGCATATCCTGGCCTTTGAAGGAGACAGCCAAGCGTTATGGTTCGAGGGAAATTATTCGGAATATGAGGCGAACCGCAAAAAGCGGCTGGGCGCCGAGGCCGACCACCCTCACAGAATAAAGTACCGGCAGCTCACCCGAGCTTAATGGGTTGTGCCTGTTCGCGGGGTGTGCTTCCCCGTAAACGCCCATGAAGGGCTTGCTCGCCGTCGCGAATCTTTGCGATGAAAGGGAAAATTACAATGGAACGACATCCACTGGCCGGAAAACCGGCTCCAAAATCCATGCTGGTCAACATCTCCAGGTTGGTTGCGTCTTACTATACCCTGGAACCATCCGGTCCGGTATCATTTGGAACCTCCGGACACAGGGGCTGTGCCTTTAAGGGCACGTTTAATGAAATGCATATCGCTTCAACCGCACAGGCCATTTGCGAATATCGGGTATCAAAGGGAATCAACGGTCCCTTGTATCTGGGTTTTGACACCCATGCGCTTTCCGAGGCCGCATTCAGAACATCGCTGGAAGTTTTTTCTGCCAACAGCGTTAACGTGGTTATCCATGCCAAAGACGAATACACCCCGACGCCGGTCATCTCCTTTCTAATACTGGAATACAACAAGGGAAAAACAAAAGGATTTGCAGACGGCGTGGTGATCACGCCCTCTCATAATCCACCCCGGGACGGCGGATTCAAATACAACCCGCCCCAGGGCGGTCCCGCCGATGTGGATGTCACCGGCTGGATCCAGGACCGGGCAAACCAGCTCATGAATTCAGATGGATCGGATATTCGGAGGATGCCCTATGAGAAAGCGCGTCAGGCCCCTACAACCCGAATCCAGGATTTCATTACGCCGTTCGTTGACGCACTGTCGCAGGTCATCGATATAAAGATCATTCAAAATCAGGACGTCCGGATCGGTGTAGACCCGATGGGGGGTTCCGGTGTGCATTTTTGGGGACCCATTGCCGAAAAATACAATCTGGATATTACGGTAGTTAACACAGATGTGGATCCGACATTCGGATTTATGACCGTTGATTCGGATGGGGAAATCAGGATGGACTGCTCCTCTTCTTATGCCATGGCAAACTTGATTGGTATGGCAGACAAATTCGATATCGCCTGGGGGAACGATTCCGATTTTGACAGACATGGCATTGTATGCCCCAGCGGCCTAATGAACCCGAATCATTACCTGTCCGTCGCCATCTGGTACCTGTTGCAGAACAGGCCAAAATGGGGGAAACATCTGGCAATCGGCAAGACATTGGTCAGCAGCAGCATGATCGACAAGGTTGTTGGGGGATTAAAAAGAGCGCTTTACGAAGTCCCGGTGGGGTTTAAGTGGTTTGTTGACGGCATGCTGGGTGGAACCATTGCCTTTGGCGGTGAAGAAAGTGCCGGGGCATCCTTTTTGCGAAAAGACGGCTTCGTGTGGACCACGGACAAAGACGGATTTTGTATGTCGCTTCTGGCTGCAGAGATATTGGCAAAAACAGGAAAAACTCCGGATGAAATCTATGCCGACACATTGATCCCCAACTATGGAGAACCGTATTACAAAAGAGTCGACGGCCCGATTTCCGATGAACAGAAAAAGGTTTTAAAAGCCCTGACACCCGACGCCATCAAAACGCCCACATTGGCAGGGTTGCCCATTACGGCGGTGATGACCACCGCTCCGGGAAACAACGCCCCAATCGGCGGGGTCAAGGTGGTGATCGAAGATGGTTCCTGGTTTGCCATCAGGCCGTCAGGTACGGAACCCAAAATGAAGCTTTACATCGAAAGCTTTGGCGGAAAAAAACGCTGGCAGCAAATCCATGATGAAGCGTTACCGCTAATATTCGGGGAAAAATAGCAAAAACCTGCGTTGAGCCATTGCCGGATTTGCCGAAGGCA
>JAOUGB010000083.1 GCA_029857875.1 Desulfobacteraceae bacterium
AAATTATCCATAGAGCGATTTAACAAATAAAAACACTCCGACCCCTGAAATAGTTAACAGGAGGTAAGCATGGAATTCAAGGCAAATACGGTGCTCATCACGGGCGGTGCGTCCGGAATTGGGTTTGCACTTGCGGAGCGGTTTATTCAAGCGGGAAGTAGCGTCATCATCTGCGGTCGCCGCGAAGATAAATTAAAAGAGGCCCAATCGAAATATCCGCAACTGCATATCCGCGTGTGCAACGTAGCCAACCCGGCTGATCGCACGGCATTGTTTACCTGGGCAACAGAAACATACCCGGGGTTGAATATGCTTGTCAACAATGCGGGAATTCAACAACGTATAGAACTGCAACAGAAGCCAGCCTGGGAAACCCTGGGCGAAGAGGTGGCGATCAATCTCGAAGCCCCGATCCACCTTTCGACCCTTTTTATCCCTCATCTTCTGCATCAGGAACGGCCTGCAATCATTAATATCACGTCAGGGCTTGCCTTTGTACCAAAGGCAAATGTGCCGGTCTATTGTGCAACAAAAGCCGCGCTACGTTCGTTTACGCTTTCGCTTCGGCATCAACTGGCCGGCACGCCGATTGCCGTCATCGAAATCATTCCGCCCGCTGTTGATACCGATCTCGGGGGCAAAGGGCTGCATACATTCGGTGTGCCCCTCAATGAATTCACGGATGCCATTGAGGAACAATTGAAGATGGGAAGCATTGAAGCAACATAAGGCTTTTCAGTTGAATCGAGCCGGGCAACGCGCGAGCAGTTGGAGGCCATCTTCAAGGAAATGAACCAACCCTTGTAAACTAAATAATACCGCGAAGGGGCTGTCGTCATTTTGCTTAAGTCGGGGAACTGTTATTTGTGTAAAAGTGTGATCATTTTGAAGCGATGTTCAATAGAATATTGGGACATACCTGATGATTGACAAAACAAAGATAATTGACACTGTCTGTGAAAGATTAGAAAAGCTTCGCTTAGGACACTATATAGATCTAAAGACTTATAAGCGCAATAGAACTGTCATCATTGTTAAAATAGATGAAAAGAAACTTCTGGTTATTGAGGACGGTTATTTCAAAGATAGGTTTTTAATAAAGTCTGACAAGCTGAAACAGTTGCTTAAAACCCTTTTAAAAAAGGAATTCCCCAGAAGCAAAAAAATCAGGCTCTATGTTATGGGAAAATTCGTGGATGAAGAAGCTTTGAACACAATACGAAAAATTATTTAGGATGTTTATATGGGAATAGGGGACATCATGAGTTGATTGTGAATGGAGATCGGGCCACTGGAACATCTTGAAAAGTAGATACCGGGGGCGCAAGACCGCGGGTATCTACTTGAAAGCGATTCCATACGCTACAAAACACTCTCCCTTTGGAATGAAAACCGGAGCCGGATTATTTGCCAACAGCGGCTCTCATACTGTCAAAATGTTGGGCTGCTGATTGGAATATAATGAAGTCGAAAAGCTGCTCGGTTGTCACTTCGCCTCCAAAGGCGGGCATGCTGCCTTTACGGTCGAGTTCGTCATCGGTCAATTCGGCAGCGAATGCGGCCAGCTCAGCGCTATTTTTTCGCAGCAATTCCAGGGCCTCGACCTTGGTGCAGTCCGCATGCTTGCGGGAATCCTTATCGGACATCGCATTGATCTGATCCATGCTCAGGGGCGGCAGATCTTCACCTCTAACAATCATTGCGGCCATTTTTGATATTGCAAAATGCCCGGCTCCAATGTGACGCGCGGTGACGCCCACGGACCAATTTTCCATGTCGCAGACTTTGGTCCAGTCACTGTTGGTTAAACTTTCCACAAATGTGATCACTTCATTGGCGAATGATTTGATTCGTTCGGATATATTTTTGGCTCGTTGGCTCATGTTTTTCCTCCTTTTCCTACGGATTGCGATGTCGACGGGTGGTTCAAATACCTCGGCCTTTATCTTTCAATCAACATCTGCCGTCCGGCATCCCCTCTCTGTTGCTCCTAATTTGATCTCTGTTGCCTGCCATTAGACTTCTGCATGCGGTCCTCCGACCGCCCTCCTTTGTTCCTTAATTCCTGGAACTTGTCCATTGATCGCTGTCCCCTGACCTCTGACTTCTGCCCTCTATCTTCCGACTTCTGAGACTTGTTCCACGAGCGCGAAAAATTATCTTTTCTTTGCAGGGGCTCAACATCGGGGTTCGGTTTCGGCGCCTTGTACTGAGCGGGCGGGGCTTTTTTTCGATCCGCTTTTTCGTTTGACCTGTCCATAATCGGGGATCTGGAATATTTTTCTTTATTCGGCTCTGGTTTTTTTGAAGCCTTTTTCTCCGGCATAATCTGCCGTTGGGTCTCTCGACTCTGACGTTCCTTTCGATATGTGCGCACCTCTTTCTCCCGTTGTGAAAATTCCCTTCGCTCTTTTTCGCTCAGAGGCTTGAAGCGATAGGCACTGGTCTTGGTTTTCCCGGCACGGTCGAGCGGCATGACAACGTCGAGCCGTTCGGATCCAGACGATCCGCCTGCCTTGTCAGGTCTTGTGCGTTGATCAAAGCTCCTGGGCGGTTGTAACCCTTCGTGTTTTCGACGCTCACGAAATCTTGTCTGCAAATGGTTCTCCCACTCGTGATCGTTCCGATGATTCCAGCGTTGATGGGCATAGATGGGATCATAGACAACCCGTCTCGCATGCAGCGAAAACCATGGATAGATCCCCTTTCTGTAATACCGGGGCGCGTAATAATTCCCATAATAATAATGGCAATACCGGGGCCACAGAAACAGGGCATCATCAAAGACGTTCAGATCAATCACAAAGCCGGGTGAGAACGAAAAGGTCAACCCAAGGTGCACCCGCGGCGGGAAAAAAACCGGCGCGAACAGAACTCCACGATGGATGACGGTATAGTCCCAGTACCCACCCACAAAGATATATCCACGCGGCGTCCAGTTATAGTGAGCAGGCACCCAGATCCAGTCCGGGTGCACGACGGCCCAATAACCGGGCCGCCAAGCATAACGTCCGTATTGCCATACCCAGCAACCGGGTATCCAGGTATAATCCGCCGAAGGTGCATTGCTACTGGGTCCGACTTCTACCGATTCAGGCGGCTCTGGCAGGTATTCTGTCTCTTTCACCTTCACACTGGCCCAGTAACCGGAAATCCACTGATATCCCTGTCCCCCGGGGGTCCAATAACCGGGGACCCACTGGCGACCCGGCGGCAGTACTCGCCAAATCCCACTCACCCAGATATATTCGTTCCTTTCATCATCCCAGGCCCAGTAACCGGGAATCCACTGAACGTCCCCTTCAGGTTTCTGTTCGGGCGGAATCTCCTCGATGAGGGCCGGCGGTGCCTTGGGCGCCACGATTCCCGGCTCAGGATCCAATGCCACTGCCTCCGCAAATGCCTCGTGTATGGGACCCGAGGCAAGCACTTGGACATCTTCCTCCGACGCCGGGGCTGTTTTCTCGGCAGCGATAATCGGTCGTGGGCCGAATCCCAGTCCAAATGCCGTCAGTGCCACAACCATATAAAAACATTGGATAAATCTCAGTTTCACCATGGATCTCTCCTTTATCATTTTGGTATTATCAACGCAATCACGTCAGAATAGCTTCTGGCAGTGATGGTCCCTAACCGACTACTCACGAACGTTTAATGGGTTAAAGATAATGATTCTTTCTTGGCCTGCAACTATATGGACGCACCAAGAGCGTTTTAGTTTACATCACAGGCACGAGGTTTAACCACGGCCGGATCAACTCCGCTGAAGCAGGCCAGAGGGCATCATGCGTCATCCCGGACATGCGGCGGTTTGCGTGAAATGGTCCTGAAAGATCAATAGCTTTTTAACCTGGAAATAGGGGACATAAGTACATAAGTTGATTGTGAATGGGGATCGTACACAGGAACATATTGAAATATAGAAAAAACGTTTAAAATTTACATCAAACAAGGAAACGATCAATTAGGTCACACTTGATATATTCCTCTATGTTCTTGTTTTTTTCCATAAATTTAACTTGAATTACATTTATTTAAAAATTACAATGGTCAGAAAACGCCATGCTGATGGGAAAAACATCTTTTATGCTATTGTAATTATAGGATATTTATCATTACCGAGATGCGTATGACTTTTCTCGGTGTTACATGGACCGCCTTGGACCAACCTCTTTGAGGAACCTAAAGTGCACGGTGATACCCGTCAAACAAGGAGGCGTGGAGATGAACAGAACTAACAACTCCAAAAATCCCATCTGTTCCGACGGGGACCTATCACATATGATTATGCGGGTGGCTCAGGCAGCTCAGACTGATGCCATAATATGTGCCACAGAGACCGGAACGTTTGCAAAGCAGCTTCAAGACCTATTACGACCGATCCGCATGATAGCTGCCACGACGAACAGAGAAACATACGATTTCCTGACCCAAGAAGGCCTGGAAACAATACTTCTGCCGCTTCGCACCATTGACAAATATAGCCAAGTCCGCCATGTCATCTCTGTTGCGCTTAGGTCTGCAAAGGTTTCCACTGGAGATCTGGTCGTTTGCGCTATAGGTCCCGATGTTTACCAGAAGGAGGGAATCCTTGTTGTCCTCACCGAAGTGGAGTCGAGCATCGAGCACCTCGAAGTCTCCGATCTCCTAAAACTCACCGACGGCATTCGACCGAGTTTGCTGGAGGCTGCTGTTGCTGTCGCTTGTAAAATCGGCCGGGCGGCCCGCCGGGGAACCCGTCTTGGGGCCATTTTTATGCTTGGTGACTCCCTTAAGGTCCTCGAGGGTTCCAAGCAGCTCATCCCCAACCCCTTCCAGGGCCACGACGATACCAGTCGCAGGCTCACAAATCCAGAAATCCACAACGCCGTACTGGAACTCTCTAAGCTTGACGGTGCCTTTGTCGTCCGTGGCGACGGCTTTATCCAAACAGGTGGGACCTTTTTAGCTTCCATTGACGTCGAAATAGAACTTCCATCCGGGCTCGGAGCCCGACACTTCGCTGCTGCCGCCGTCACCAAGCGCACTGCTGCCACGGCAGTTGTTGTCTCTGCAACTGATGGCAATGTCCGAGCGTTTTCCGATGGCAAAATGGTCCTGCAAATTGATCCTGACGTGCCCTATGGGCCTATTTTCAGAGACGAGTGAGGGTGTTGAGAATGGATTCCTGCAACATACGAGAATCCTGTGAAAAGATCAACGAGGCGTCTATATGACACAAGCCAGATCAAAAAAGCGGGATAAATTCCTTAATTGATATGTGATGGTAATATCACGGCATCATTAATAGGCTCGGGCGTAAATTTGGGGACTTCCGGGACGCCCCTATTATTAAGTTTCTATTTTGTCTGGGGATAGTGAATGGGGATCGGGCCGCAGGAAATCTTGAAATACATTTAAAATTTACGTCAAACAAGGGAACAATAAATAATACCGCGATAGGGGATGTTGACATTTTCCCCAAGTCGGGGATTCAGCGCATCTTGTGTCCGTTTTGTGTATATGGTTTAGTTATTGTCAAACCAAGAAAATGTAAAAATTTATAAGCTAAAGGTTCATGAATACATGAAAATATTCAAGATTCTTAACTCACCGATCATTTTCCCCATTATCTTCTTTATACTCATCATTTTATTCGGTTCTATTCTTCTTCATATCTCTGAAAAAAGTAAGGTTGATTCATTATCGTGGACAGATTCCATATTTACAGCAACTTCATCAGCCTGCGTGACGGGATTGGTCGTTGTTGATACCGGTTCATATTTCACGGTGTTTGGTAAAACCATTATATTGTGTTTAATGCAAGTTGGCGGCCTGGGTATTATGACCTTTACTAGCCTTTCAATTTACCTTTGGAGACGAAGAACGACGATCACGGATCGAATTGCAGTCGGACAGATGCTATTACATGACGCCAGGTTTAACCTTGGAAAATTTCTCATCGAGATTGTGAGTTGGACATTTATTATCGAAGCAGCCGGTGCCGCTCTGCTCTACCTGATAGCACCCAAAGCCTTTTCGCCATTTTCAGCAATCTTTCATTCCGTTTCCGCCTTTTGTAATGCGGGTTTTTCTTTGTTTGCCAACAGTCTCATAGCGTGGAAAGGTGAGTGGGGAATAAACCTCGTGTTTATCGCTTTAATTTTCATGGGAGGGATCGGATTCTCGGTATTTGTTGAATTCAAGAATTTCGTAATGCAAAGCGTAAAGTTGCGCCCGACCCAGGACAGCAAAGGCATAAGCTGGTATGCAAAGATTGTTTTTCGAACCAGTTTCTTCTTGATAATTCTTGGCTGGATAGCCCTTTATTTGGCCGAATTTGTTGGATATAAAAGAATGATGGTGCTGGATCACTCGATTTTAACCGCTTTGTTTCAATCAGTGACATCCCGAACAGCAGGATTTAATACCCTCGATATCGGCCAAATGACAAATGTTTCTTTAGTCATTCTTCTATTTCTTATGTTTATTGGCGGTGCACCGGGTTCCTGCGCGGGGGGTATAAAAGTAACGACATTTCGAGTTCTGGTAGCTGCAATTTGGTCGCAACTAAAAGGCAGGAAACAGGCGGTGATAGGGAAATTTGCTGTAGACGAAGCAACCGTAAAAAAGGCCATGGTTTTGTTTGTTCTTGCTATTATGATAATTTTTCTGGCTGTATTTTTACTGGATTTCACGGAAGGTGGGGCTAAACCGCATTATCAAGTCAGAGGGCAATATTTAGAAATCCTTTTTGAATCTGTTTCGGCGTTCTGCACGGTGGGCTTAAGCACAGGTCTGACTTCAACACTCTCAACTGCCGGCAAATGGATTATAATCTTTTTGATGTTCATTGGCCGCCTTGGCCCTTTTGTACTGATTAGCGCATTGCAGAGTGTTCAAGAAATTCAGTATTATAACCTTCCGGAAGAAAGTGTTATGATCGGCTGATAAGGAGAATGATATTATGATTATAAAACCGCAAATCTGTGTTATCGGTCTCGGTAAATTCGGGTATAAATTTGGTGTTTCGCTTATAAATTTGAAGCATCAGGTAATAGGTATTGATTCTAATCCCGCAAATATTCAAAGAGCGCAGAAAATTTTTTCCCAAGTGTATGAGGCCGATGCTTCTCAAAAACAAGCGCTCGAGCAAATCGGGCTATCCGAAATTACCCATGTTCTTGTCAGTGTAGGCGATTCTATTTCCACCAGTGCGATGACGACGATGTATCTAAAGGAACTGAATGTCCCAAATATTTGGGTTAAGGCAATCAACGAAGACCATGCCAAGCTGTTACGTAAAATCGGCGCCGATGAAGTCGTCATTCCAGAGCATATTGCCGCAAATCAACTGGCAGACAGGATTGATATACCAGGAATAATTCAACGGCTGCCCTTCGATTCCGAAATGATTATTCGGGAAATTACCATTGAAAAACTCGCACAAAAAACGCTTCGAGAGATCGATTTAACCAATACACTTAATTGCCAAATCATGGCGATACGAAAACATAACGAATCGTATTATCGATATATACCCAAAGCCGATGACACACTGTTTAAGGGAGACATCGTCATTGTTATTGGAACAAGAAAATCATTGTCAAAAATCAATCCATAGTCGCTCATATGGTTATCTGTATGTTACATCCTTTTTGTACCTTATATAGATTCATGTGGCTTTTTTCTGTTTACCCATAGCATTCATATGATTTTACCTTATAAAAATTTCCCGGCCTGCTACACTGTATTGGCATTGCTATAGATTAAGGGTGCGAAACTTGAGTTATAAGTTTCTATTTTATCTAAGGGTTGTGTTTGGCTGTAAGCACTGAGATGGCATGTCGATGAAAATTCTTGCAAATGTCGGACAGGAGAGGTACTTTCAAATCTCAGGTGTAAAGGGGTTTTCGCTGGGCTTTAAGTTGGAAAGGCGATTTTTTGGGCAACTCCAATCCATTTAGAAGTTCGAAATCAAGGCAAGGTATTGAAAACGGTTTTCAGGCTTGCGGAACTACCTTTTGGAGGGGGTTGCCGTATAATTCAGAATTACATTTATTTATAAGTTACTTGAGCCCTCGGGGAGTTTTTCTTCTAAATCCTTTAGTCTCAGCGGAATGGATGATCTTTTTTTAAAGCGGGTGCTGTTTGAGTGGCTTAGGGATCGTTAGAAAGAACAGGC
>JAOUGB010000084.1 GCA_029857875.1 Desulfobacteraceae bacterium
TAATGGGTTCGTATATGTGAAGCATCTTGTGGCTATTCAGCAAGGAAGCGTCTCATGCTGATGTTCAGCAAAAGGCCGACACAAATCATTGTGGTAATGACCGATGAACCGCCGTAACTGATAAACGGCAGCGTCACACCGACAATCGGCATCAGCCCCATTGTCATGGCGATATTGATAAAAACTTGCCAGAAGATCATTGCGGTAACCCCGACAGCGATAATGGTACCAAAGGGCTCTCGGCACCGATACGCAATATTCAATCCCCAAATGATAAAAATCAAAAACAGGCATAACAGAATAAAAGCACCGATAAATCCCCATTCCTCGGCCAAAACAGAAAAAATAAAATCCGTGTGTTGTTCAGGTAAAAAGGCGAGTGCGTTTTGAGTTCCTTTTAAAAACCCCTTGCCGGAAATCATACCCGAACCGATGGCAATTTTGGATTGTATAACGTGATAACCGGCACCCAGTGGATCACGGTCCGGATCTAAAAATGTCAATATCCGCCGCTTTTGGTATCCTTTTAAAAAAAACCAAACCAAAGGAACTGCTATGGTACACGAAGTGATGATACATAAAAGCGAACGTCTTTCAATTTTTACAAAGACTGTCATTGAACCGGCAATTAAAAGCACAATCATGCCTGTACCCAAATCCGGTTGTTTAACAATTAATATAAAAGGAATTATTGCCAATACAAAGGGGGTAAACAGCTCACGCAAATTTAATCCTCCGATATTGGCATGTTTGGAATAATATCTTGCCAGAATGATGATGACAGCGATTTTGGCAAGTTCCGACGGTTGAATTGAAACAGGCCCCATCATAATCCAGCGCCGTGCCCCTGCCACATATTTGCCGAACAGCAATACATATAATAAAAGGAACATACACATTGCATAGATGACAGGGGCCCATCGATCCAACAACTTGTAATTAATGAAAAGAGAAAAAATCATTGCTGCCAGTCCGATGCAATACCAGACCAGTTGCTTAAAATACAGTATTTTTTGCGGTCCTGCCGTTGATGATGTGGCTGCACTATAGAGTGCTAAAAGCCCCATGGATACAATTAAAAACGTCAGCCCAAGTAGGCCCCAGTCAAAATGTTTTACAAATCTGCGATCGATCATTTTTGTTGCAATCCATTATGTTCTTTTTTGTGTACTACTGGTGACTAGCAACTTTCAGTTTGTCGGGTTCTGAGTTTTCATCCTGTCCAAAATAAGTTTTAATGATCTCCCTTGCGATGGGCGCCGCCGCGCTTGATCCATGACCACCATGCTCTACAATGACAGAAACTGCTATTTTAGGATCATCAGATGGCGCATAAGCAACAAACCATGCATGCGATTTTAGCCGGTGTGACAATTCTTCTTCAGACAGACCGCGCTCTTTGCTGCGCCCAACCACCTGGGCAGTCCCTGTTTTTCCACTGATATCGAGGCCCTCGACGCGGGCAATCCATGCGGTCCCTTTTGGATTGTTAACAACCTCTTTCAGGCCCTCTTTTATAATCTCCAATGTTTGCTTACTAACAGGCAGCTTGCCGGCCAACTGCTTTTTGCTTTCAAGAATGACCGATCCTTCCGGCGAATAGACAGACTTGAGTATTAAAGGCTTGAACATTTTTCCGCCATTTGCCACTGCTGATGTGAAAACAAGCATCTGCATGGGTGTTACAAGATCATAGCCTTGTCCAATGGCAACCGAGAGAGTTTCTCCCCCCTGCCAGGCAACACCGGTACGACGCTTTTTCCATTCTGCCGTCGGAATGAGCCCCGCTGCTTCGTGATCCAGGTCGATCCCGGTAGGCGATCCCAAACCAGAAGCAATGGCGTACATTGACAAACGATCTATGCCCAGCTTCTGGCCGACTTGATAGAAATAGACGTCACAGGATTCAGTCAGCGCTTTGATCACATTGACGCTGTCGTGACCTGAAGGCTTCCAGCATCTGTAAACCCGATTCCCATATTTATAATATCCAGGGCAATAAAAGGTCGTATTTTTATCGATAACGCCTTCCTCGAGGGCCGCAATTGCGGTAATGATTTTAAAGGTGGATGCCGGAGGATACTCACCATGGATAACCTTGTTTTCCAACGGTCTTAACGGGTTGGAAATTAAAACGTCCCACTGCTCATGCGACATGCCGTCAACAAAGATATTCTGGTCAAACGAAGGAGAACTTGCCAAGGCAAGGATTTGGCCTGTTTGAGGATCCATGGCCGCCACGGCGCCGGCGACACCTTTTAATAGCGCTTCAGCCTTTTTCTGAACACGCAAATCGATTGTCAGATAAAGGTTCTGCCCCGACTGGGCGTCGACTGTTTTTAAAATTCTAACCACCTGTCCCATGACATCGACTTCAACCTGGCGCCCCCCTCTTTTTCCCTGAAGGAAAGACTCAAATATTTTTTCGATTCCAAACTTCCCGATATAATCGCCAACCGTATACCCTGGATATTCTTCCGAATTCAGTTCATCAGCGTTTATCTCGCTCAAATACCCGATGAGATGAGCGGCCGTCTGTCGCTCTATGTAGTGTCGGCGAGGTTTTACTTCGACAACAACCCCTGGAAGATCGAATTTTCGCACCTCGATGGCAGCCAAAGCATCCCGCCCGATATCCTTTTTCAAAAGTATCGGTTTATAGGATGAAACCGTTTTGTCGTTCTCGATCTTTGACATCAGTTCAGATTCAGGAACATTGATGTATTTAGACAATTTTTTGACAGTCTGTTCAACCGGTTTGGCATCTTTTAACACAATGTTAAGATCGAAAGCCGGTCGATTATCAACCAGCAGTATTCCATTACGATCAAAAATCATTCCTCTGGATGGATCTGTACTTTGCAGGCGAATACAATTGTTTTCCGATAATCGCCTTAACTCCTCACCATTAATCACCTGAAGATAAAACAAACGTAAAAAAATCAGACAAAAGGTTCCTGCAACACAAAACGCTATTCTAACCAGTCGTTGTTTGTACCAATCCTGATCTGCAGTTTTTAAATATTTGGTCAAAGCGTTCCTCAGCGAAATGTTTTTGTTGAATCCTTTTTAATCTCAATGGAGGTTTAATTTTTCTTAATAAATATTTCCTTGAACCATCCATCCCACCGCCGATGTGAGTAATTAAAGAACATCAGAAAAAGCGGGCCGGTGAATAATGCCCATAAAACTTGTACGAAAATTGTGCTCACAATTGCTTCAAAGATCCGTGGACTTTGTTCAAACATGGCACTGATTCCAATGAATATAAAATTCTCCATTAACACTCCCGCAGCAACAACAAATGGCAAAAGCAGGCTGTCACCGACATGCAGAAAGGTTATTGCCCATCGGACGCCAACAAACAGCCATACATAGGCTGTTAAATAGAGACCCAAAGGCCCTCCGGAAATGATATCCATGAAAAAGCCAAAAATAAAAACAATGACCATGCTTTCACGAACGGAACGGAAGATACTTAAATAAATAATAAAGGGGGTTAAAAGATCATAGAATCTTTCAAATAAAGGGATATAGGGCATAACTGTCGTCTGAATGACGATCAGACAAAGGCATATAAAAATATGTAAGAAATACGTCATTGCTCAGGCTCAAATTGTTTCTTTTTCGGGTTCATTACAATCAGAACCTCTTCAAGTTTTTCAAAATCAACATATGGTGTCACGGTCACTTCCTGAAATATCCCGGATTTTGGCTTGAAGACGGCCGAAACATATCCTACGGCAAGCCCCTTTGGAAAAACACCATCCAACCCGGATGAAATGACGATATCACCTATTTCAATATCATGTTTACGCAATACATATTTAAAAAGGCATTGTCCTACCATACCACCTTTGATGATGCCTCGCGCTCTGTCATTTTGTACCAATGCATCCACCGCGCTGTTATGATCGATAATCAACAACACTTTAGAATAATTGGTGGATACATCTGTGACCTGCCCCGCGATTCCTTTGGGAACCACCACAGCCATACCTGTTTCAACCCCGTCGTTTTTGCCTTTATCGATAAGAACGGTTTTAAACCAGGGGGAAGGATCCTTGCCGATGACTTCGGCTGAAAGGACGCGATCTGTTATCGTCTTTTCAAAATTCAGCAAATTTCGAAGACGGGAATTGGAAAGTTTAAGTTCTTTGAGCTTGATGTTGTTTCCAAAAGCTTTGTTTAACGCTTTTCGATAATTATCATTCTCTTTGGCGACATTAACCACAAAGAAATAATGTCTCCAAATATCTCTTACAAAACGGATAGAACTGGTGGAAGCTTTCTGAAAAGGGGCGATTAAAGAAGTAGCAATCCGTCCGGGTCTATAATAAGAAACATAACGGCGATTGAAAACAGAAAGGAGTATGATGTTGACAGCAATCAGAACGATCACACCAACAATCATTACCATCTTTTTCGAAAACATGTATCTATGGGATTACAACTTGCTTGAGGATTTCAATGCTATCGAGAGCTGCACCAGAGCCAAGCGCCACTGTAAGTAATGGATCCTCGGTTATCGTTATGGGAAGGCTGGTTTCCTCCCTGAGAAGCTTGTCCAAATTCTTTAATAATGCGCCACCACCTGTCAATACAATTCCTCTATCGACAATATCGGCAGCCAATTCAGGCGGTGTTTGTTCCAATGCTATTTTGACGGTTTCTACTATGGCATCTACCTGTTCTGAAATCGCCACCCGAATCTCTTCCGAATCGATGGCCAAAATCTTGGGGATTCCTGATGCAAGGTCCCTGCCTTTGACTTCTATTGTTTCAAGATCCTGGGGCTCAGGATATGCATTTCCGATGGTCGTTTTAATGATTTCGGCTGTCCGCTCGCCGATCAACAGGTTATATTTCCGTTTGATATAATGAATAATGGCAGCATCCATTTTATTACCCGCCACCCGAATGGACCGGCTGTAAACGATTCCTGCAAGAGATATGACCGCAACTTCAGTGGTACCGCCACCAATATCGACAACCATATTACATATCGGTTCGGTTATGGGAAGGCCGGCCCCGATGGCCGCCGCCATGGGTTCTTCAATCAGAAACACCTCACGCGAACCGGCTGATTCAGCCGATTCCTTGACGGCACGTTTCTCAACCTGGGTAATTCCAGATGGCACGGCGATTACAATCCTTGGCCGAACGAACGTCCTCCTGTTGTGGACCTTGTGGATAAAATGACGAAGCATCGCCTCGGTAACTTCAAAATCAGCGATAACGCCATCGCGCATAGGTCGAATGGCCACAATGTGACCGGGTGTTCTTCCCAGCATATTCTTGGCCTCAAGCCCAACAGCCAGAACACGGTTTTTCATGCGATCATCCGTTCGGACCGCGACCACCGAGGGTTCATTCAACACAATACCTTTGCCTTTAACATAAACAAGAGTATTTGCCGTACCCAGATCAATGGCAAGATCACTGGAAAAATAACCGAGCAGTTTATCCCAAAATAGAGCCATAACCCCTCATCTTCACACGCTAAATGTTTACATGTCTGTTTGTTTTAATATTATTTACAATCTTTGAAATATGCCTGATGTTAAAAGATGTTATAAAATGTTTTAAACTATCAAAATCGGTTTATAATGACAAGAGAATTATCACAGTATCCATCTTTTTGAACAGTATCCATCTTTTTGATTGGAGTACGTGATTTTAACAAATGGTATCAGAATTGGTTTTAAGCAATATTTGTGCCAATTAACACTTTGGTGATCTGTCAACCACAAAATTTTCCATGACCGCATCATGTAATTTCGGTCTGAAGGCTTTTATCCGGTTATTATCCCGGGACGGATGGATGCGATTGGTCAACAGAATAACAACAATTGCTCGATCCAGATCCATCCAAAAAGATGTACCGGTGAATCCAAGATGTCCCACGGTTCTTTTTGAAAAATACCGGCCGCAACTCGAGCCCTTTGAAGATGGGGTGTCAAAACCAAGTGCCCGGCCGACATGTTTGTTTCGATGTAAAAAGCGTTGCGTTAAATCAATATCAAAAACCCCTGTTGAAACAGACCCCCGATTTACAGCCATCAGTTCGGACAGAAGATCAAAAACACCCCCGGCGGTCCCGAAAAGGCCGGCATGCCCTTCGATGCCGCCCACCGAATATGCATTATCATCATGAACAACACCCTCCAAAAGTATGCCCCGCCACGGACATCTCTCGGTAGCGGCAAATTCTGCAACAGGTGGCTTTTTATCAACCGGCAAAAAAAATAGCGTCTTAAGGCCTAAAGGGTGATAAATATTTTCCGTAACAAAACGATCCAGACGAATTCCTGCCAGCTCTTCGATCACCCAGCACAGCACCATAAATCCGAGGTCGCTGTATACCACCTGATGGCCGGGAGAATGGATCAGCGGTTCTTTGATCAGACATTCCCTTAAGGCATCTTTTCTCTGCCCAGGTTCTATTTTTTTTACCAATTCATAATAGGGACGATAATCCGGTAATCCTGAGTTATGATACAGCAGATTTTCTACCCGGATCTTTTCTTTGTCGGTGTTTTTAAATAAAGGTAAAATGGACCCAAGATGGTCCTTTAAGGTCAACCTGGATTGTCGGATCAGCTCCATGACTGCAAGGGCCGTGGCTAGTGGTTTTGTCAGAGACGCTAGATCGAAAACCGTTTCCTTGCTCATTTTACGACCGGAAAAAAGATTGGCATCACCGTAAGCTTCAAAAAAAACAATGTTGCGATCCAGCGAAACCAAAAGAACCCCGCCGGGAAACACATTGTTTGCAACGGCATCTTCCATCAAACGATCAACGTGCTTCATCGTCCCATCGCACTATATAATATTTTCGATAAAGGTATCCATCGCCATATATTTTTTTCACCACTCATGCCACCGTAGCAGGTTCATGAAACAACAATCGTTTTTTATCGGTATCCAGCATCGCGCCCAGCCCCATTGGAATTGTCAGATTATGTTTTCCATGGCCCAAGTCAAAGCCGACCGAAATCGGAATATCCGCATCCTCAAATATATTGTCAAAAATTTCGACGATCTCATTTAAATGGCCACATTCTTTAAACGCGCCAAGAATCAGGCCGGCAATACCGTTGAAACATCCGGCCAGTTTCATCTGTGTCAACATTCTGTCGATTCTGTAGGGCATTTCTCCCACATCCTCAAGGAGCAGAATCTTTCCCCTAAAATTCGGAGCATAAGACGTTCCCACCAGATGACACAGCGTGGTCAGGTTCCCTCCGGTCAAAATCCCTGAACACACACCCGGTTTGATCACCCTACCGTCTTCAGGAATCAGTTCAAGCGGCGCATCGGATGTCAGGGCCGTTTTCATGGCCATGATGGTCTTTTCAGTGGCATTTGCCAGGGTGGTCACCACAGGTCCGTGAAAGGTAACCAGACCGTATTGGTCGTAAAGCACGGACAGCAGCGCCGAGATATCGCTGAACCCCAAAAAGATTTTGGGATGCTTTAGAATGGTTTCAAAATCGAGAAAAGGAAGAATGCGCATGCTTCCATATCCGCCCCGGGCACAAACAATTGCCTGAACAGATGGATCGGCAAACAGACGATTCACCTGATCCGCCCGTTGGATGTCGGTTCCGGCTAAAAAACCATGTTTTTGAAAAATACCTTCATCAAAAAACGTTCGAAACCCCATGGATTCCAGAACGGTTTTCCCTTTCATGAATTTTTCCGGATCAAACGGACCTGCCGGCGCAACAATGCCGATGGTGTCGCCCGGCTTCAGGCGAGGGGGCCTGACAGACTTATTGTCCTTGCTCAGCATGTCATCTCCGTTTTTTACAAACGACGTTGATTGAATAAAACGTTCTTTTTATGCAATCGTCAACATAATTTTGACACTATGTTGAAATATCTTATAAATTATCCCAACATATCGTACCCAACCAAATACTCACCAATTTTCACGCAAGATTCAGGTCATATCTTGACCTAAATTGAGCGTTTATTTTATTACTTTTTCATAGCCCTGTCATTATTTGAAACGCTCAGTTTAGGTTGACATAGATTATTTGAAGTGTTAATCATCTTTTTATCGTCGGGGCGTGGCGCAGTCTGGAAGCGCACTTGAATGGGGTTCAAGGGGTCGGAGGTTCAAATCCTCTCGCCCCGACCATAATATTTT
>JAOUGB010000085.1 GCA_029857875.1 Desulfobacteraceae bacterium
ACAGACTGATATATTTTAGACCTAAATTGAGCGATTGTCGAGTTTGCCGGAGATGCAAGGCATGAGGCATGCAGCCGTAGTCTGCTACTGCAAATGTCTCATAACGTAGCAGATTCGGTAAACTCGACAAGCCCGAAGGGTTTCAAATGGTGACAATTTGTTACTTAAATAAATCCACCCTTTAGATTAAACCCGTTAGTGACTTTAGCAATGTATATTTATTTGTATTTATTTATATTTATTAATATGTTACAGCCCTGTCACTATTTGAAACGCTCAGTTTAGGTTAGATTTTATTTGACAGAATAGCACAATATTGTCAATCTGCATTCTAAAACTTCAGATGAGATAATCCTTAAAGAGATAATATATGAATAGACGATACCCTCGATGCCCCGAATGTAACGACCGACTGGTGATTCAAAAATCGTGACGACGGGTTTATCTGCGTTGCAGGTCCTGTGACGTCGAGTATCCGCTCAGTAAATTCTCCGATTCGATGGATGAATTTTTCGAACGCCAGCTTGGGAATATACCCTGCAACAGGCTCTAATCCGGATTTCTCATGCCAAACTTTAAAATCACCATTGAATACGATGGCAGCGCCTATCATGGATGGCAGCGACAGGCCGCGGATCGAACCATTCAGGGCGAAATCGAGAATGCACTGATGACCATGACAGGAGATAGCGTTACTGTGACAGGCTCAGGCAGAACTGACGCCGGAGTACATGCCTTGAACCAGGCAGCAAATTTTCGATGCGCCACATCGTTGACTCCCGAAGCTTTTCTAAAAGGCCTCAACAGCCTTTTGCCGGAAGATATTGTCATAACTTCGTGCGAAGTGGTTCCAGAAAAGTTCCATGCCCGATATGATGTTAAAAGCAAAGTGTATCATTACAGAATTTTGAATCGATTGCTCCCTGCCGCTATCTACCGTCAGTACGCCTGGCATATCCGGAAAAAACTTGACCTGAGCGCCATGCAAGAAGCGCTCTGCTGTATCATCGGCAGCCATGACTTCAAAGCCTTCGAGGGATCGGGAAGTCCCAGGGCTTCAACGGTTCGGTGTATTCTAAACGCTGATCTTGTAAAAACAGACAATGATTATCTGGTCTTAAAAATAGAAGGTGACGGATTTTTAAAATTTATGGTACGCAATATTGTGGGAACACTTGTGGATATCGGTTTTGATAAAATTACACCCGATGACTTTAAGCAGATACTCGTCTCAAAAGATCGTAACCTCGCCGGGATCACTGCTCCGGCACACGGACTATTTTTGATGGAAGTGAAATATTGATAATTTCCTATAAAGCAAGATTAAGAGCATTTTAAGTTCTGTTTTTCATCTTTTGGATCTGCTCATTGTAATATGTAATGACCTCCCTGCGGTTCAACATTCCGATAAGGATGCCATGATCGTCGTCACTGACAACGGGAAGGCTGTCGATATTTTTAATGGTAAATTTTTGTAATACGGAATTTAAGTCTTCCGAAGGTGTTGTCAGTATAATGTCAAAAGTCGCAACATCATTCATCACCACAAGATTTCCGATCCCCCGGGAAAAGAGTATGGCTCTGATATCCGTACTGGAAAATATCCCCACCAGTCTTTTAAACTGATCCACCACCGGGAAATAATGCTGCTTTGTCTCGGGAAAAAATATCCTGAATTCCCCAAAAGTCATGTTCTGGGGAATTACTTCCACCCTTTTCACCAGGTGCATGAGATCCTTGACCCGTATTGCCTGCAAAATATCCACGAAAAAATCACCTGCATGGGCCGGAGAATCGATCTTGCTTTTAACCTGCTTTTCATAGATGGTCCATTTACGAGATGCAAGATAGGATACGGAGCACACCAGAAGGCTCGGTAGAAGTAGATGATACGAGTTGGTCATTTCGCTGACAAAAATAATGGTCGAAATCGGAGTATTCGAAACTGCCGTAAAAAAACCCGCCATTCCAACAATAACAAAGGCACCGGGTTCGGTGACAACACCCGGCATGATTTGATGGAACACCTTTCCCACAACACCGCCCATGGCACCTCCGATGACGACGGATGGGCCAAATACACCGCCGCTGCCACCGGATCCGATGGAAAATGATGTCGTAAATATTTTTCCAATGGCAAGAAAAAACAAAAATGGTATCGTCAGTTCATTGTATATGGCTTTCTGTACAAAACCGTACCCAAAGGCCAGGGTCTGGGGTAAGAAAAAACCTACAATTCCGGTGCACAGTCCTCCAATGGCGGGTTTCAAGTGGTTGGGAATCTTGATGGCCTTAGAAATTCTGATGACGCCATAAAACGATTTGATGTAAAAAACACCGATGCACACAAGAACCAGGGAAAGCACTATATAAGGTCCCAATTCCAGGGGATTTCGAAATACAAAATCCGGCGATTCAAACAAAGATCCCCATCCGTTTACCAGGCAAAACAGGCAATAGGCCACCACCGAGGAGATGCCCGCAGGAATAATCACTTCGGACTCAAATTCAGGATCACGGTACAGGACTTCAGCGGCAAAAAGCGCCCCGGCCAGCGGCGCGCGAAAGATACTGCCAACCCCTGCGCCGACACCTGCAGCCATCATGATTCGCCGCTCCCTGTCTGACAGTTTTAATATTGTCGCCAGAAATGATCCAAAACCCGCTCCGATTTGAGCAATGGGACCTTCCCGTCCACCCGAACCACCGGTTGTCAGAGTAAGGGCGGAAGCAATGGTCTTGATAATCGGAACCCTGCCCCGTATAAAACCGCCTTTTCTGTGGTAGGCGTCGATGGCGGCATCCGTCCCGTGACCTTCGGCCTCCGGTGCATAGGTATACACCAGCCATCCGCTCAGGAGGCCACCCAATGCGGGAAGAAACAACAGAATGAGGGGGTTAAACGGCGTGCTCGTGGGCGGCATGAGATGATGTTCACCAGCCGGCGGCGGGGGTCGGTAACCTGCAAGAAAATCCAGAAAATAATGCACACCGAGGCGGCACAGATAATTAAAAACGATGGAGCCCAGTCCTGCGATAACACCAATGAGTATAAAGTATAAGGTCCATTTACCGGCAAGAGCGATATTGATGGAAGGCTCTTTGTCGACAACGGATCGGATACTCTTTTTAAAACGGCTTAAAAGTGCCACAGGTCAGTTCGTCCCACCATACGTTGAATGCCTCAATGGTTAACTTCAATCCGATTCTAATTGTTGCGCACTTCGATCCCGTATTTCCCACGATTTTGATTCGTTCATTTGCAAGTCGCAGATCCTGTTTGCGGAGGCATCAGAGATGAAGCTGTCGTGTGCCTACCGCGATTTTAACTGCCTGAGATTATGCCTTTTTTTATTAAATCTGTTAAGATTTTTCATAAGAAATTCGAGAGAGATCTTCTACGCCTTTCAGAATAATATCGAAAAGTTCAGGGATGTCGCTTTCTTCCAGACAAGAAAAAGCGATTCTCAAATCCTTATCCCCAATGGAGATAAGCCCTACCCCATACTTTTCAAGGAGGTGGAGGCGCAGGGTTTCAGCGTTTACGGTTTTTAACTTAAGACACATAAAATAACCGGAATTAAAGGGATAAACATCCCAGGCTTCTTTGTATTTTGAATCTGAAAGTATTTTTTTCACGCACCTGGCTCTGCTTTGAAGTATTTTGAATTTTTCTTCTTTTTCTGCCATGAAGCGATCTCCCTGCATGGACTTGAGTACGATGGTCTGGCCCAGGTGGGAAGCATTGGAAATGGATCCTCTGATACTTCCGGCCGTCTTTTTTTCCAGTGCATCATATACCGGCAGAGGATCGCCGTTTATAGGACATCCGTAAGTGATAAAACCGACCCTCAACCCCCATACAAAGTTTTCCTTTGTGGCGCCATCAAGCTTAACGGCAAGCAGCCTGGGATGCCGATCACAAAGATTTGCAAAAAGTGACTCTTTCAGGGTCTGATCTTCATAGAAAAGTCCAAAATATGAATCATCGGTAACTGCTACAACATTCGTACCCGCTTCGGCAATCGAGGCAAGGATCTCGACGATGTGTTCTCCTTCTTCTTCGGTAACTGAGTATCCGGTGGGATTGTTGGGAAAGTTAAGCATGACGGAAATTTTATCATGTTTTTCGGCTTCGGCCTTGATGGTTTTCTCAAAAGCCGTCAGATTAAATTTCCCTTCTGAAGAAAATAAGGAAAAATGGTGAATGACCGCTCCTTTTTTAACATTTAGGATCATGTTATAGTTTCCCCACATCATATCAGGTAAAACAATCACATCACCCGGGTCTAAACACATATCCGCGAACATGCTTATGGCATGCGTGATACCACATGTCACCACAGGGAGGCTGATGGTTTTTCCGGAAAGCGAGGGATTTTTTATAAATAAAGAATCCTGCCAAGTCTTTCTTAGCTCTGGAATTCCAAAGGATGGTGCATAGGTTATCGATGCTTTAGGCCGGATACTGTAAATAGAATCCATCACCGAAGGGAAATACATGGTTCTTCCCTTCTCCGTGGCAATACCGATGGTTGCATTTAACTTATACGCTTTTTCCTTGGCTTCAGCGCTTTGACTCAAAATCCCCTTGGGGAAAAAAAGGTTTTTTCCCATATCAGACAGCATTTCCATAAGATGTGGATTACCGCTTTCAATGATCTGATTGAGGGTATGAGCAATGGGATTCATAAATTTAACCTCCTTCGGTAGATGCTCAATGGAAATCGTTTTTTACAAAGTCATCATAAATACAACCCAAGCTTTCTGCGTCAGTAAAATCGTATGTGTAAATCGAGAAGCTATGTGTTTGTTGATATCATAAAGTATTGCCATAAAATGCCGTTCGAAACTTGAGTTATGGATGAACTCTATCGTGCAGACATGAATTATGTCAAGTGAAAAGAGCTTGAAAAATCGGGGAGATGAGAACTATACATAGGCATAGGTTGAATTTTTATATGGATAAAAACCCCGCTCGATTAGCGAGCGGGGTTCATTTTAAGATCAAAAGAGTCATTACCTGTTTCCTCTCTTGGATGCTTTGAGCGGATTAAGTTTTCCATTCGAGGCAGAAGAGGTTCTGGTAATATGTGAGGCAAAATTGCAGTCTCCCACCTTCCATTTCAAGGAAGGATCGGGGCATGCCGTGCAATACCATCTGGATGAATATTCAACGCTGCGGTTACAGCCACCACACTTCTCTACAACCTCATGACAAATTCCGCCATTATAGGAACACCCCTTAGCCGTCATAAAAGGACACTCAAAACCGTTTCTAATCGTTTTACAAACCATCGGAATCACCCCCTTTCAAAAAGAAATTAAAAAAAAGGCCAGGGGTCAAATATTCCCGGCCTTTTTGACAAAACTCGAAAAGTTGGCGCAATATAAACAGGCAAACAAAGCTTGTCAACCATAATTTTACATTTTTTTTTGGATCTCGGAAAAAAAGAGCTCTTGATTTTTTATTTAAAAGTTGCATATTGTCCTGTGAGATATTCTTTAAAAATTTAACAAGATACACATTCTAGTATATTACGTATATTACGAATGAAATAATGTGAATATAAGGTGTACATTTTGATGATGGCTTTAACAAATACCTTTAAGCAAAAGGGAATACATTCTACATGATTATCAAAGAAGCCATAAAGGTTTTAAAAATAGAAGCTGAAGGCATTTTAGGCCTTGTAGATAGAATTGATGACAACTTCCCTAAAATGGTGGAACTTATATGTCGTTCCAAAGGAAGATTGATCATCAGCGGTATCGGCAAATCCGGCCTGGTGGGTCGAAAAATTGTCGCCACCTTAAACAGCACAGGAACACGGTCTCTTTTTTTGCATCCTGCCGAGGCCATGCATGGCGATCTTGGTATGGTGGATTCGGATGATATATTCATCGCGCTTTCCAATAGCGGAGAAACCGATGAACTGAATTCGCTCATTCCCAGTATACGAAAAATCGGATGCACTACTATCGCCTTTACCGGGGACAAAACGTCGACTCTGGCGAAACATAGTAACATCATTATCGATGTTGGCGTGGAAAGGGAAGCCTGCCCTATGGGCCTCGCACCAACCGCCAGTTCAACCGCGATGCTTGCCATGGGAGACGCCCTTGCCGTTGCCCTGATTAACAAGAAACATTTCAAATCAAGCGATTTCAAAAAAATTCATCCCGGAGGTATTTTGGGGCAGCGGCTTTCAAGAAACGTTCAAGACATGATGCTGACGGGAGCTTCCACTCCACAGGTTCCTGAAGGAACCACTCTGGAAGATGCTGTTAAGGAAATCAATCGACTGGAATTAGGGGTAACACTTGTTGTTAGATCAAATAAAACACTTGCCGGCATTATTACCGATGGTGATTTAAGACGTCTGATTGCCGAT
Organism: Desulfobacteraceae bacterium; assembly: GCA_029857875.1. Classification (GTDB taxonomy): domain Bacteria; phylum Desulfobacterota; class Desulfobacteria; order Desulfobacterales; family UBA11574; genus UBA11574. Next base: position 6,396 of record JAOUGB010000085.1, read on the forward strand.
AAAAAATCTATTGTTGATTTAACCGTTGAGGACGTTATGACAAAAAATCCACGAACCGTCACACTGAATTCTCCGGCCTATGATGCCCTGAACATGATGGAAAAGCACCAGATTACGGTACTCCCCATAACAGATGTTAAAGGAAAAGTCCGAGGAATTCTGCACTTGCATGATATTTTAGGCAAAGGCGAATTCAAATTCAACGGAATCTAATTTAGAAAAACCAGTGTACAGACAGAGGTTGTCATGAAATTTGAGGTCATTGATACCACAATACCGACACTAGGGCCCCTTAAGATACCATCGCCCATTAAAAGAGGGGAAAAGGGTGAACTCAGACGAAGTTTTGTAAATGATACGGACAAGGTTGTGATGGACGTGGATTTAAACCACATTAACGAAATGATCCAAGAGGGGCAGAGCTTGCCTGCCTTTGAGCTGGCCGGTCCTAGAGAGAACTTATATTTCGATCCGAGCAAGCTCAGGTGTGGCCTTGTAACCTGTGGTGGGCTTTGTCCGGGTTTAAACGATATCATTCGGGCCATAGTTCTGGAGCTTTTCTACGGTTATGGTGTTCAAAATATTTACGGCTTCAAATACGGCCTTCAAGGGTTTATTCCAAAATTCATGCATGACATTATGGATCTTAAACCGGAAACTGTCGCTAATATACATGAGATGGGCGGTTCGATCTTAGGATCATCAAGAGGTCCTCAGCCCATAGAAGAAATCGTCGATTCTATTGAACGGATGAATATTGGTATACTTTTTATGGTCGGCGGTGATGGAACACTTATGGCCGCTGCAAAGATCGCGGATGCCATCACCGAAAGAGGTCTCAAGATCAGTGTTGTCGGAATTCCAAAAACCATCGACAATGATATCTACCTGGTTTCTCGTTCTTTCGGCTTTGATACTGCAGTGGATGTTGCAACCCAGGCCATCAGAAGCGCGCATAACGAATCTGCCGCATACCCCAATGGAATCGGTCTTATTAAACTGATGGGAAGGTATTCGGGCTTCATCGCAGCCACCGCCACACTGGCGCAACAGGATGTAAATTTTGTACTGATACCGGAAGTGGATTTTGACCTTGAAGGGCCGAACAGCTTCTTGGCCGCCCTTGAAAAACGGTTGAACCAAAGAGGACATGCTGTGATCGTGGTGGCAGAAGGTGCCGGTCAAAAATTTTTTGAAAACATAACCACTGAACGGGATGAATCCGGAAACATCAGGCTCAAAGACATCGGCCTTTTTCTTAAAGATGCCATAATATCTTACTTTCATACCAAAGGCATCGATGTATCTTTAAAATATATCGATCCCAGTTACATGATAAGGAGCCTTCCTGCCAACGCCAATGACAATGTCTTCTGCAGTTTTTTGGGTCGTGATGCAGTCCATGCGGGCTTGGCGGGCAAGACAAAACTCCTGGTTGGCCGCTGGAATAATCATTTTGTTCATATCCCCATGAGCGCTTCGGCAGGAAAGAGAAAAAAAATTGATCCCAGAGAGAAATTGTGGCTTGGTGTCCTTGGGGCGACGGGTCAGGGATCACTGAAGAACGATTAATCCATCTCTGTTTATTATCGCCACTAAGACTTTACGACGCTAAGTACATGTATTCTTAAACAGGTTACGTATTTATAACTTGGTTTTTTCATTCGATGTATGCAAAAGTTAAAAGTGCCTAAAGTGAACTAAAGTGCCTAAAGTTAAGGTATTCTATCAATTTTAATTATGATTGATCGCG